>JALHUF010000256.1 GCA_022866195.1 Terriglobia bacterium | reverse complement strand
GTGCTGCAAGGTCCACCACGGCGGCCGCTCGAGCACGACCACATCTTCCGGGGATCTAAGAAGTATGCGGAACGTCTGAGGGACATTGTACTCGTCGGTGATGACTGTGCAGGCTCCGGTCAACCGGAGCCTGCTCCCGGGGATCAGGGAAGCCAGCTTCTTCCCACCCTTGTCGTCCTCCAACTGGGCGTCGAAGACAAAGTTACCTTCCTGGAGGGTGAGAACTTGCTCGTCCGCACGGAGAATGTGATTCACCAATCGCGCCTCGAGGCGCACCAAACGGGTGTCAAACGTCCCCTGGCGTAGCTGCTCCGCAGTAGCCGGCGCAGGCGTGGGAAGTGTCCCACTGCCGATGCGTCGCACCAACGCATCCTGCAAAGTCGGAGAGTATTGGCCCGGCAGGGGAAAACCCACCACATCCACTCGATCCCCCGGCTGGACTGTGGTGGTTTCGCTCGTTTCCAAATAGACGGCGTCTGTCTCATCCTCGACGAAGAGCGATCGGCCCCCCCGCTGGAGAGTGACCACACCCTGCACCCTCACGCGGTGGCCGGAGACCCCCTGGGGCGTGAACTGAAGAAGGCTGGCGATAGGGCGAAGGGCAATGGCATAGGGATCGGAGGCAGGTTTCTCCTCGACGCGCACGTATGCCAGGCTGGGGACGAATAATTCAATCCCAATCAGTTGTCGCTTTTGGTTGAAGAGCCCCCCACAGGCCCCGCGGAGGCGCACCGTGGCATCCACTAACCGGGGGATGGTAGCGTCAACCAGCGGAATGCGTACTGCTAGCCGGCCGCTACTCAGCGCCAGCTCGAGGACCGACTGGCCGTTTTCCTCATGCGCGGTCCGCACGACTCCCTGGACTTCCACCCACTGGCTGTCTTCCTTTCCGGACATCAAATGCTCGAAGGAAGACCTCGTCGCCCTGGGCATCGGGGCTCGTCCCAAGACCCGCACGCGCGGCTTGACAATCTGGGGAGCAAAACTGCCAGGTGAGGCGAATCCCTCTACCTCTACCTCCTGGCCTGCCTGCACCCCGAAATCCTGCGCCGTCGGATCATCCACGTAGATACCGCCGCTAGAATCCTGAATGAAGAATTCCCACCCCGGGCCACCGTAGTACGTCACCACGGCCCTTAGGCGAATGGGATAGCCTAGCTTGGCTTGGTCAGGCGTGAGCCGCCGCACTTCCTCGATGTGCGTGAGCAAGGGAAGGCTTGATGGGCCCGAAGGCTCAAGTTGGGTCTGAGCCACGCTCACGGGCAGAACGAACCAACCGAGCCCCAGCGCGCAGAACAGTCCCAGGAAGGAGACTGGCCTGAATCGTACGGCCGAGAAGTGTCTGGTATGCATCAGGATTTTTCTCCTGCGGATTTCAACTTGTTGAGTTCCGGCTTCACAAACTTCTCGAAGCAGTCTGGACAGATGCCATGGCTGAAGATGGCCTCCGAGTGCTCGCTGATGTAACCTTCGACTTGCTGCCAATAGTTCTGGTCGTCGCGGATTTTCTTACAGTAGGAGCAGATGGGAAGGAGTCCTTGGAGCTGCTTGACCCGCGCCAGGGCCTCTTCCAGTTCGCGGACGCGGTCGGCGAGGTTCATCTGCAATTGCAGGACGCGAAGGCCAACTCTTACCCGCGCGTGCAATTCCTCGCGGTCGAAGGGTTTGGTGACGTAGTCGTCGCCTCCAGCCTGGAGGCCCGCAACCACGTCCTCTCGGCTACCTCGCGCGGTGAGGACAATGATGTAGAGGGGTCGAGAGGGAGAACGCTCGCGGACTTTCCGGCAAACCTCGATGCCGTCCATGCCGGGCATCATCCAGTCCAGGATGGCCAGAGGCGGGGGCATTTCGCCTTGCAGGACTTCCCAGGCCGCCAATCCGTCTTCGACCGCGAGCACCTCGTAACCCCATTTCTGGAGCGTGGCTTCGAGCCTGCGGCGGGAAACAGCATCATCTTCGGCAATCAAGATCCTCATGGGGGCCGGTCCGTGTCTGTCCCGTTCACCACTTGAACGGTCTTCAACGCCTGCGCCAGAGTTTCGATGGTGCAGGGTTTGGCGAGGAAAGACACCGCCCCCGACTCCAGCGCCCGGGCGGCCTCTCCGCCACCGCTGTAGCCGGAGATGAGAATGACTCTCACGCGTGGGTTAATGGTGCGAAGGGCCTCTTGGGTTTCCATGCCACTCATGTCCGGCATCACCAAGTCCAGAAGGACACAGTCGATTTCCGCTGCCTGCCGCGCGTAAATCTCGCAAGCGTGCCTGCCATCTGCGGCGGTCAGCACGTTGTAGCCAAGTTCTTTCAAGGCTTCCTCGGCGAAGGTCAGCATGAAGGGCTCGTCGTCCACCACGAGGACTGTGCCGGATCCGTGTGGCGCTTGCGCCAGCGGTGCCTCGACGGGCAGCTCCGCCGAGCGGGCTGATACCGGCAGGTACAACGTAAACTCAGATCCTCCGCCGACCTGGCTGGCGGCGCGCACGAAGCCGCCGTGATTGCTCACCACTCCATAGACTGTCGCCAGGCCTAACCCGCAGCCCTTACCGGACTCCTTTGTGGTGAAAAAGGGGTCGAATATCCGCTCAAGAACCGCGGGTTCTATTCCCACCCCCGTGTCCTTGATGGCGACCCGGACGTAGTCGCCGGGCGAGCACTGGGCGGGGTAGGAGGCGTCCGGGCTGCCCAAGGTCACCACCGATGTGCCCACGGTTAGCGTGCCGCCCTCCGGCATCGCGTCACGGGCGTTGATACACAGGTTCAGGAGCGCCAGCTCCAATTGCCCGGGGTCGCCAATGATGCGCGGCAACTCCGTCGCCAAGCGCGTTTCGATGCGCATGCGGCGGTCGAACGTCTCCGTCACGATCTTCAGCACCTGCCCGACGACTTCCCCAATGTTCACGTCCTCTGCCCGGTAAGTATCCTGCCGTGCAAATTGCAGGAGTTGGCGGGTCAGTTCGGCGGCGCGTTGGGCTGATTGCTCGATCATCCGCAGCGGCTCGCGGATCCTATCCCTGGGCGGCAAACGCAGGCGCAGGAGCGAGGCATAACCTTGGATCACTCCCAACAGGTTATTGAAGTCGTGCGCGATGCCCCCGGCGAGCGTGCCTATTGCCATCATCTTCTGCGCGTGGAAGAGCTGTTCCTGGAGCCGGGCGCGCTCATCCTCCGCCTTCTTGCGCTCACTGATGTCCAGCAGCATAGCTAGCGTGTAGGCGGGATGCCCGGCGGAATCTCGAATCGGTGAACCAATCATGATGCACCAGAGAGTCTCGCCGGATTGGCGCAGGCAGCGCCCTTCGATCGTAAAGCGCTCGGCCTTGCCTTCCAGCAATTGGTTCACCAAGTCGAGGGTATGCTGTCGTTCCTCGGGGACGACGATGTCCGTCAAGCGCAGGCCGCGCAGTTCCGGGGGCGCATAACCGACCATTTGGGCAAGTGCCGGGTTGACCGTGACAAACCTTCCGTGCAAGTCGACGAGGGCCACGCCGATATGGCCCTGTTCGAAGATTGACCGGAAGCGCTCCTCTGAAGCCTGGAGCCTCTTGTAGAGGTCGCTGCGATCAATGGCGAGCGCGGCCTGGCTCGCGAATTGGTCCACGAGCTTGCGGGTTACAGCGCGGATGCCGTCCACATCTGACTCGATGTTGAGTACGCCCACAAGTGTCGGGCCGGCCCGGAGAGGCAGGGAATATTCGGATTTTGCCCTCGGTTCCGCGCATAGATACCGGGCATCTTTGGAAACGTCGGGCACATAGACCGCTTCGCCCGTCCGCGCCACCCAGGCCACCAGCCCTGGCCCATCCAGCGCAAGAGTGCGGTACGGCTCGACGGTTGGCAAACCGCTCTGGGCGGCACAGCGAAGCTGGCGCTTTTCGCGGTCGAGTAAGTAGATGGAAGCGTTGATAAGTCGTGTTCTCTCGGTCAGTTGCGACAGAATCTGCGGCAGCACAAGTTCGGCATCGATGGCTGCGGCCAGGGTCGCGTTTACCTCCACCAGCAGGGCCTGCTGGGTGCTTCGCGCTTTAAGCTCCGTTTCGATCAGATCTTCGCTGGTACCTGCCGCGGGAGGGGAGGGAATTACCCTCGAATTCAAATGCTGCTTGTCGGCGATGTGGTTCTCGGCCATCGTCTTCACCGCCGCCCGGAGTTGGGCGCGTGTTGCCGGGATTCGTGTCGGGATGCGGAGGCCTTCGCCGCCCCGCCGCGTGGCGGGCCGGTCCGTTCCCGCGTCGATTTCCCTGTCTGCAAGCAGAGTGGGGAACGCCCCCACGCTGTCTTGCTCATGGCTCGACCGCGCAGCCCCCCTTTAAGGTTTCGGCAGAGTGTGGGCGAATCTTGAGCGAAAGAGGGGAGATGCTGGGCTAGGCGCCGATGGGTGCACGAGCCAGCCGGCACGCCAGCAGGATGGCGAGCTTCATGTTCCGAGGATTGGCCTTGTTTTGACCGGCCAGATCGAAGGCGGTCCCATGGTCCACGGAGGTGCGAATGATGGGCAAGCCCGCCGTGACGTTAACCGCGTCCTCGAAGCCGAGGGTTTTGGCAGCGATGTGCCCCTGGTCGTGGTACATGGCCACCACGAGGTCAAATTCGCCCCGCGCGGCGCGAAGAAAAACCGTGTCGGGAGGAAGCGGGCCTTCCACCCTGAACCCCGCGCGCTTGGCGGCGGCGACGGCGGGCGCAATTTCCATCTCTTCTTCCTGGCCGAAGAGACCCGCATCGCTGGCATGAGGATTCAAACCGGCCACCGCAACGCGCGGCCGCTCCCGCCCCAGCCGCCTTAGCATCTCCACGCCAAGCTCGACGGTGCGCAGGATGCGCCCTCGCGTGACCAGGCCGAGGGCTTCACGCAGGCTGACGTGGGCGCTTACGTGGATGACGCGCAGCCGCGGCCCTACCAACATCAGGCGCACGTCCTTCACGCCGCAGAGGTGCGCTATGAATTCCGTGTGGCCCGCGCCGACCATACCGGCCAATTGCGCG
>JALHUF010000255.1 GCA_022866195.1 Terriglobia bacterium | reverse complement strand
GACTACCAAACGGCCCTGGAGTTCTACAACGAGCTGTTGAAGAAGAGGAACCAGTCGGAGATGGCCAGCAACCTCGAGCGGCGCCAGCAAGGCGAACAGTTTCGGGTGATGGACCCGGCGAACTTGCCCGAAGAACCGTCTTTCCCGAACCGGCCGCTGTTTGCCGGGGGAGGGCTGGGCATCGGCTTGGCGCTGGGGTTCGGCATTGCGCTGCTGCTCGAGTTGCTCGACAAGTCCATTCGCACTGAAGTGGACGTGGAGTTCTACCTCAAGGTACCCACTCTGGCCCTGCTACCCACGGTAGTTACAGGGAACGGCAGGGGGAACAGGTTCTGGAAACGCGGCAAGAAGGAGAGGGAGCGTCCCCAGTGGAGCGCAGGGGCGTAGGACATACAACTATGTACAAGAAATTCTTTGGCTTGCGAGAAGCGCCTTTCAATATGAACCCCGATCCGCGCTTTTTGTTCCCAACCTCACATGCGGAGGAGGCACTGGCCTGTTTGAGTTACGGCATTCAGAACCTCAAGGGCTTCATCTTGTTGACCGGCGAAGTGGGAACTGGCAAGACCACCTTGCTCAATAAGCTGCTCGAGTGGCTGCGCAGTGCGCGCGTGGCCACCGCCTTTGTCTTTAACTCGCGCCTCAATCCCCTGCAGTTCCTTGACTTCATGATGGCTGATTTCGGGATTAGCTGTGATTCGGGCCAGAAAAGCCGGATTCTCTGGGGGCTCAACCAATGGCTGTTAGAGCGCTATCGGGCCGGACAAATCGCCGTCTTGATTGTGGACGAAGCGCAGAACCTCTCCGCGCAGGTGCTGGAGGAAATCCGCCTGCTCACCAATCTGGAGACCTCCACGGAGAAACTGCTGCAGATTGTGCTTTCCGGGCAACCCGAGCTTGAGGAGAAGCTCAAGCAGCCGCAGCTCCGCCAATTACGGCAACGCATCACGCTGCGCTGCAAAACGCACCCGCTCACGCTGGAAGAAACCCCTGGCTACATTGCCGAGCGCTTGCGCATTGCTGGCGGCGACGGCCAGGCGCTTTTCACCTCGGAGGCGGTGGAGAGCTTGTACCGATATGCCCGTGGCATCCCGCGGGTGATCAATCTGCTGTGTGAGCATGCTCTCATCAGTGCCTATGTCGACCAACAGAAGCCAGTGGCCGCCAGCACGATCGACCGAGTGGCGCACGAGTTCGAGCTGCACGAGATCGAACCCACCACACCGACCCCTGCGGTCGCTGGCGCGGCGGAGGATTCTCGACTGAGAGAAGCGGTGCAGAATCTCGCCACCTTGATGGATCGGCTGCGACGGTCGGAGTGAGCTGCAGGCGGTCGGAGAAAAGGAAGACATGAGTCGCATCCACGATGCGTTGAAAAAGGCAGAGTTGGAGAAGGCCGCGGGGGCTGGCGCGGAAACCGGTGCACGATCGGCCGGGTTGCCTGAGCCCGAGGCTGCGCGGGGTGAGGGAGTTCCCGGGGTAATGCTGGAGAGCCCGGCGACGCCGGCTCTGGGTGCAGGCGAAGGACGTTCCGGGCAGATAACCCTCGAGACCCTGCTAGCGCGCTGCTCCCGACCGCCTTGGAGCCCTAAGCCGGAGGGCCTGGTGTTCCTTGACTCGCCACGCCCTGCCCTTGGCGCCGAGGAGTTCCGCACTTTGCGTTCGCGGCTCTACTTGGTCCGGCAGAAGCAGCCGCTCCAGACGCTCCTGATCACCAGCGCGCTGCCGCTCGAGGGCAAAACGTTCGTTGCTGCGAACTTGGCCCACGTGTTCGTCCAACAGCAGGAATGCCGCGCCCTGCTGATCGATGCCGACTTGCGGTGGTCAAGGCTACATTTGTTGCTGGGGGCCCCGTTGGCACCAGGGCTCTCTGAGTATCTCCAGGGCAAGGCCGATGAGTTTTCGATCCTGCAGCGGGGCCCGCAGGGCAACCTGTTCTTCATTGCGGGGGGCCAATCAGCCGCGTACCCGGCTGAGCTGATCGCCAATGGCCGCTTTAAGGGTCTTCTCCAGCGCTTGGCTCCCGTGTTCGACTGGATTGTTATTGACTCACCACCGGCTATTCCGGTGTCCGACGCCAGCCTTCTGGCCGAGCTTTGTGACGGCATGCTCATGGTAGTACAAGCAGGAACGACCCCCTTTGACCTGGCGCAAAAGGTTTGTGAGGGGTTCCGTACCAAGCGCCTGCTCGGCGTGGTGCTCAACCGCGCCGCGCCCCGATCGGGTTACGGCTCTTACTATTACGGTGGTTACGGGGAAGACGGCGGCAAGGGAAAGCGCCGGAGATAACAAACTGTGCTTCGGCTATTCAATGTCTACTACCCGGTTCGCATGCTCGTGCTCCAGGGCGGAGAGGCCCTGATCATCTGCTGTTCCTTCCTGCTGGCGGTTCTAATCCGGCTGGGGGAAGACACGCTCCTGGTCCTGCAATACGAGAACGGGGTTTACAAGATACTGGCTATCGCTGCACTCGCCATGGTGTGTTTGCACTACTTCGACTTGTACGACCCCCAGAGGCTGCCTTCCAGCAGCGAAACGTATTTCCGCCTGCTCGTTGTCCTGGGGGCGCTGTCGTTTGTGCTGGCTGCCACAGGGTACTTTTTGCCGAGTTTCTTGATTGGTCAAGGGGTCTTCGTGACCGGGCTCACGATCCTGACCTTAGCCTTGCTCGGCTGGCGCTCAGCGTACACTTGGGTCATCCGCCAGCCCTATTTGCGCGAGCGCGTGTACGTGCTCGGGGCGGGAGAGCGAGCCACGCGATTGGTGGAGACTCTGCGCGCCCGCAAGGAGCTGGGAATGGATGTCGTAGGTGGGCCGGGTGCTGTCGGCAATGGCTCCTTGAGCCGCGAGACCCTCGCCAGCACCCTGACAGCTCTTCAAAAGAATCGCGGGGTGGATCGTGTGATTGTGGCTATGGCTGACCGCCGTGGCACCATGCCGGTCCGCGAACTGCTGGACCTTCGCTTGAGTGGCATCAAGGTAGAAGAGGCCACGGCGCTCCTCGAAAAGGTATCCGGCAAGATCGAGGTGGATGAACTGAGTCCGAGTTGGCTGATTTTTTCCGAAGGATTCCGCCTGAACCCGTCTTTCCTCATGGCACGACGGTTCATCTCCACCGTGGTTTCGCTGGCGGGTCTGCTTCTTGTCCTGCCCTTGCTCCCGTTAATGGCCTTGGCGGTCAAGCTGACGTCTCCCGGCCCGGTCCTTTACCGGCAGAAACGTGTCGGGCGCTATGGCGTCCTTTTCGACTGCTACAAGTTCCGCACAATGCGAGCTGATGCCGAGGCGGACGCCGGGCCGACCTGGGCGGCCGACGACGATCCTCGTATTACACCGGTCGGGCGCTTCCTGCGTCGAACTAGGCTGGATGAGATCCCCCAGTTATGGAATGTGTTGCGGGGAGACATGGGCTTTGTGGGCCCGCGGCCCGAACGGCCGGAATTCGTCGAGTGGCTCAGCCGTGAGATCCCTTACTACCACCTGCGCCATATCATCCGCCCCGGCATCACAGGGTGGGCCCAGGTTCGATATCAGTATGGCGCCTCGCTGGAAGAGTCGAAGGAGAAACTCCGCTACGACCTCTACTACATCAAGAACATATCCCTGAGCTTGGACTTACTTGTCATTCTGCGGTCCGCAAAGATCGTCTTGCTGGCGCGAGGCGCGCGATGACGGCGCGATGCGGTGCGTGGCCGGAGGGGACAGGACGGGGCCTGCCGCGGTGAGCGGGCAGACGGTCATGGAATCGTTGGCGAAAGTACGGCTGGTCGCGGTCGGCGACATAGCGCTTAACGGCGGCTATGAAGAGTTGGCTCGGAAAGGAAGGGCACAGGAGGTACTGAGTGCCGTTACTCCTCTGCTCCAGGAGGCTGATCTCACCCTTGGTAATCTCGAAGGGCCGCTCACTGAGCGGCCCCCTGTTTCTCCGCCGTGGCGACACTGCATGCGGGGGCACCCGTCTTACGCGTCGGTCCTGCGTGCGGCAGGTTTCAACTTACTTAACTTGGCCAACAACCACATCATGGATTATGGCTGGGATGCGGTGGCGGAGACCATCGAGCGGGCCACGGCTGCCGGAATCCGTGTGTTTGGCGCTGGAAGGGACTTGGCGACGGCGCGCCAGGCTCTCCAGGTCACCGTAAACGGTCTGAAGGTCTCTTTTCTCGGATACTGCGGTGTGGCGGTGCGCAACCCTCTGTATGCCGCCGCGAACCAGCCCGGCGTGGCGCCAGCCAGCCCCACTCAGATTATGGAAGACATTGCCGCCGCCAGGGGAGAGAGTGACTTGCTGGTGGTTTGTATGCACTGGGGCCAAGAACATGTAGGCTATCCATCTCCTGCTAACCGGCGCCTGGCGCGGGACATGATCGCTGCCGGCGCCAGCTTGATTATTGGTCATCATCCCCACGTTTTGCAGGGGGCAGAACTTCTGCCCGGTGGGTTGGTGGCGTACAGCCTGGGCAACTTCACCTTCTCGGACGAAGACTGGGTCGGGGCAAACCGGGATGGCCGTTCCTTCGTTATGCCGATGCGCTTGAGCGAGGCGGCGCGCCGCACGGCGGTATTGAAGGTGGATGTGGCTGATGACGCCCGCATCTTGACGCACGAACTGATTCCTGCCTACCTCGGGGCGGACTTGCGCGTGACGCCGGACCTGCGGCCCGAAAGGGCCAGGGAATTGAGAGAGAGCAGCGCGGACTTGTCTCGACGTGGTTACACCTTCTTCTGGTGGGCGACCATGTTGAAGTCGCGGGCGCGCGCGGTGGCGAGACAGCAATCGGCGGCGACCGCGGTCTGGAGACGCTTGCATCGCCTGCGTCCCCGTCATCTGCGCGGGGTCCTCCAGATTCTGGGACGAGAATGGGAACAGCTCCGGGGCGTGAAATAATGTTTTGACGTTTGGTCTGCCGTCAGGGCATTGCGTTGCCTCGGGGCCGGCCATACTTCGGGGCACCGATATCCAGTGTCCTGGTGAGCGACCGCAGGCTGACTTGGGAACAACATGAGCGCTCTTGCAGAAGCGACAATTCAGCATATCATTTACTTGTTGTGGGCCAGGCGCGATCACCCGGGGCTCAACACTTTCTTCCACGAATATCAGCAGACCCAGTTCTGGTCCGCCGACCGCATTCGGGACTTGCAGTGGCAGAGGCTGCGGAGGATCGTCCGCTTCGCGTTCGAGCGTTGCCCCTACTACGCCGACCGATTCCGCCAGGTGGGCTTCTGCCCTGACGACCTGCGTGAACCGGCCGATTTCCTTCGCCTCCCGGTCCTCACCAAGGACGACATTCGGCAGAACCAGAACCAATTGACGGCGCGTGGTGTTCCTCCCAGCAGCTATGAGGATAATTTCACGGGTGGCTCTACAGGCAGCCCCATTGCCTTCAAGGTTTCCAAGCTTCGAATGGCGTCACGCAAAGCCATGACCCAGCGGCACGACTACTGGTCCGGCTGGCGAGTAGGCAAGTGGGCCGGACTGCTTTGGGGGCACCCGGAGGCTCAACCTTACGCATCAGCCTGGGGGCGCGTGCGCAATGCCCTGCTCTACCGTGAAGTTGTCCTTAACACCTTCGATGTGAGGGAAATAAACTTCGTACGGTTCCTGGCGGAACTACGCCGGCGGAAGGTCAGATATTTGCAGGCTTATTCTCGCTCGCTTCTCATGTTCGCCGACTATCTATCCAAGCAGAATATCGAGCCCCCGCCGCTGGAATCCGCCATCACTAGCGCCGAGTGCCTGACTCCGGAGGAGCGCCAGCTCATTGAACAGACGCTGCAATGCCGCACGTTTGACCGTTACGGTTGTCGCGAGTTCAGTGTCATTGCCTCCGAGTGCGAAGCGCACCAGGGATTGCATCTGGCTGCGGAGACTATGCTAGTGGAGTTCGTCGTGGGCGACCGCCCGGCCCGGCCGGGTGAGGTGGGTGAGATCCTGGTGACAGACTCGTTGAACGAAGCCATGCCTTTTATCCGCTACAAGATTGGTGACATGGGCACCCCTCTCGACGGTCTGTGTCCCTGCGGGCGAGGTCTGCCACGAATGCAGATGGTGGCCGGCCGGGTGACCGATTTCATTCACACTCCGGACGGGCGTTGGCTCTCAGGTGTGGCGATCAACACGTATCTGATTTCCCAGGTGCCGGGTATCCGGCAGGCGCAGATTGTCCAGGACCAATGCAACCGCCTGCGTTTTCGGCTGGTGGAATCAGGGCAGGGGAACCAAGCCGCTGAGGATTTTTTGCGAGAGCAGGTTCCCAGAATGTTCGGCCGGGACATGAGTTACTCCACGGAATGGGTGGCTCAGATCCCGCCCGAAGCTTCTGGCAAGATACGCGTTACCATCTCCCGCTGCGGCGTGACCCACGGCTTCTCGGGGGCGGTTGCCGCGGCACCGGCGCGGGCCGGCGTGGACCCGCTCGGTTGAAACCGCATGTCCGGGCGGTCGGTTCTCAGGGGCGAAATCAAGTCTTGCGGTGAGAGAGAGGACGAGCGGAATGACAAGTGGGCAGCGTGAGCAGCCGCGGTGGCTGAACCGGGTCTACGCGCGTGTCATCTATCCCATATTCGACCCCCGGTCCTATGGGCAGTTCAGTGACCGCCTGCATCGTTACCAAAGGGTAGAAGGCTTGTCATTGGAAGCCAACCGCGAGCTGCAATGGCAGGCGCTGACGAGGCTCTTGGCTCATGCCTACGACTCCAGCCCTTTCTACCGCCAACGGTTTGACCAAGCAGGTGTGCGGCCCTCAGCTATTGCATCTTCCGCTGATCTGACGAAGATTCCACCTTTGACGCGCGACGACCTTCGCAATCACCTTGCCGAAATTCAGTCTCGGCGCTACCGGCCCGAGGAACTCGTACGTTCGGCGACGGGAGGGACTACAGACACTCCGGTGCCGCTCCTGCGCGATCCCGAATGCGTGCGGGAGAAGGTGGCCGTCCAATGGCAGTTCAATAGCTGGGCTGGGCTCTTTCCCGGGGACAAAGTCTTCTACTTGTGGGGTGCGAGGTTTGATCTACCCCAGAATCCAAGCTGGCGTTATCGCCTTTACGACCGCCATCTGATGCGGAGGGTTTGGGCCCCCACGTCCGACCTCAGTGAGGAAGTGTTGGAGTCGTACCGGCAGGCCCTTAACCAGTTACGTCCCCGGATTATTTACGCCTATCCGCGAGCCCTGGCGCTCTTCTGCGAATTCCTGCGTGCCTGCGGATGCCCTTACGTCCGGCCCAAGGCGGCGATCTGCACGGCAGAATTGCTCTTCCCGGAGCAGCGGCAGGTGATCGAGGCGATCCTCGGCTGCCCGGTTTTCGATCATTACGGGACCCGGGACTTCGGGATGCCCGCAGCCGAGTGCGAGGAGCATCGGGGTCTGCACCTGAATCCGTCTGTAGCCTACTTCGAGTACCTGCCGATCCCGGATGCCGAAGTCGAGGGCTTGCACGAGATTGTGGTGACGGATCTCCTGAACTACGGGATGCCGATGATCCGCTACCAGGTCAACGATTGCGCAGTGGTGGACTCCGAGACTTGCCCGTGTGGACGGGGCTTTCCCCTCATCAAGGGACTGGTGGGCAGGACGAGCGACCTGTTCCGGCTGGCGGATGGCACCGTTGTCATGGGCGGGTCCCTGCTAAGCCGGGCCATCGGGCAGGCTTGTCGTACTCTCAAGAAGATACAGATCATTCAAGAGACCTTCACGGAGTTCAGGTTTCGCTTTGTTCCGGGGGAAGGTTTTGCGGAGGAGGACTTAAAGCTGCTCCAGAAGAGGCTCGACGAGTACTTTGGCGTGCAGCTTCAATGGAAGTTCGAGAAAGTCGAGGACATAGAGCGAGAGCGCTCAGGGAAAACGCGCCTGTGCATTTCCCGCGTGACGAATCCCCTGGTGTGCTGAACTCGGCCTGGCTGGCGACCATTCCGGTGAGGGACACTACAAGGTTGTTTAGGCGGTTGCACGCTCAGGTGGTAACTCAAGACATGAGGTGCATCCGGGAAGAAGATATCTAGTGCTATGAGTTTGTCTGATCCTGTTGTCATTGTCGGGTTGGCTGTCGTCTTCGCGATTGCGGTCGTCGGCCTTTTTCGCCCTTTCCTGGGTTTGGTGGTGCTCATTCTGATCCGTTTCGTGCAGCCCGCGGGCCTGGTTCCGGCCCTGGCGCCATTTCGGGTGGAGCTGGTATACGCGCTGCTTCTCCTTTTTTCCTACGTTGTGCATCGCACGTCCACTCCCACTGTCCCCCCTCTGACCAGTCCTATCCTTCGGGCCTCCCTCATCTTGTTGGGTTATGCCACCCTCACTGTCCCCTTCGCCATCTGGAGGGGAGGCGCCTTAGACCAGGTGATTTTTCTCGCCAAGCTCGTCTTCATTCTGTTCTTCATCGCCACGTTGATTGATACCAACTTTCGTTTGCGGAGTGTCGTCTGGGTTCTGGTTGGACTGCTGGCATGGTACGCCGGCAGCGCCATGCACTCCTACCTGCAAGGTGTCCACTTCTCGGAGCAAGACCTTGAACGCGCCGCTGGTGTGACCAGCATAGTAGGAGATCCCAACGCCCTGGCTGGTTTGATTGTAGGCTTGCTGCCGTTCCTCATTGCAGCCATCCGATTCACTCGGATGATGGCGGCCCGTCTGCTGCTTCTGTCGGTTTTCCCGCTTGCCCTCGCCACACTGATTGTCACGGGTTCTCGTGCCAGCATACTCGCCTTGGCAGCGGTGGGAATTTACTTCGTATTCCACTCAAAGCACAAGGCTCTCAGCTTTGTTTGCTTCGTAGCCCTAGCTTGTGTGACTTGGGTCGGAATGCCCGAGCAGTATCAACAGCGCTTCCTGTCTCCGGCGCGTTATGCCGGCGGGGACGAAATGGACGCGTCCAACGAGTTGCGGATTCGGATTTGGAAGGCAGGCTGGAGGATGTTTCTTGATCATCCAGTGTTGGGCGTGGGCGCGGGTCAATTCTCCACTGCCTACGGTACAGTGTATTCGGGCGTCGCGCACGGGCCGTGGATGCAGCCTCACAATCTGCTAATCCAGGTTGGCTGCGAATTGGGTCTGGTGGGCCTGGTCATTTTCGGGTATTTCGTGTTCCAGATTGTGAAAGCGAACCGTTCGCTCCTGCAGCTTAAAGGGAAAGGTCAATGCAAACTGAACTACGAGGTGGCGGTCGCATGTGGGGCGCTCCTGGCGGGAGTGGCAGTTGTGAGCGTGTTTGGCCACACCCTGTATCGCCCTTACTGGTACTTGCTCGGCGGATTGGTGGGAGCCAATCGCTTCCTGGTTGACGCGGCGG
>JALHUF010000254.1 GCA_022866195.1 Terriglobia bacterium | reverse complement strand
TTTCGAGCAGCTCGCGAAAGTCACTATAGGCCGTGCAGCCGTGGTACTCACCAGACCGTTTCTGGGTTCCGTAATAGCTATCAACGATTTTCTGGCAGGGTTCGCGTCCCGCTACGCCGCCGGTAACGCGCAGGGAATGGGTCAACTGAATCGGCTGCTCGGGGCTGAGCCAGTCCCAGCCCGTGCTCACCCCGAGTAACCTGCGGACCGAGTCGCGGAACTCGTGTTCCTCCCACTGCGGATAATCGCCGCTGCTCTTGTTGGGGTCGCAAACTGAGACGGCCTGCACATCGGGCTGCTTCAAGAAGTTGAGCATCACGCGCAAGCCCTGCGAACCCACACCGATGAAGGCAAGGTTGACCTTATCGCTGGGCGGGAGGTATCCCGGCCCGCCGAGCACGTGCCGCGGGACAATCGAGAGGCCGGCTGCGGCCGTGGCGGCTCGGCCAAGGAACTTGCGTCGCGATAGGCGACTCTCAAGAGGCTCATCAGAATGAATCCGATTCTTCATTTCGCCACCTCCTCGGGTGAGCTCACACGCTCTGCATCAAAAGGTCGATGATATGTTGTACCCCTCCATATGGGTCGGGGCCACCGTACTCAATCGAATAGACTCCGCGGAAACCTGCCTGCTGCGCAATCGCCACGCAGCGCGAGACGAATTGCGCGTCGTCCATTTGTTCCCGGTGGCGCGAGGCCTTGGCATGGCAGACGGTGCGAGCATAAGGAAACAGCAATAGCAGCCCGCGCTCGCGAGTTTCCTGATTCGGGAAGTTGCCGAAGTCCGGCAAAGCGCCGAAGAAGTCGCCGCCGACCTCGCGGAATATGCGCACCAGCTCTTCCGGGTGTTCCGAACCCACCCCACCGTGATTCTCGACGATGACCGCCACGCCTTTGGAAGCTCCGTAGTCCGACAGCTTGCGGTAGGAAGCAACAGTCGGCGAGAGGTCAGCGGAGTTGATTTTGCCGGGGTCGCAGCGCACCGAGCCGACTCCGAGTTCGCCGGCAATATCGATCCACTTCGAGCAGGCCGTGATGATCCGCTCGCGGAGTTTCGGATCGGGATCGGAGAGGCCGCCCCCTAGCTCCAGTTCGTCGATATCCACACAGATATTCATCAGGTGAGAGTGTGCCTTCTGCAGACGGCCTTTCAGCTCCTGCATGTAGGAAGCAGTGGTCGAGGCAAAATGTGGAGCAACAAACTCGACCTCATGAACCTCGTAACGGTCCGCGACCATCTCGGGAAAGTCGAGCAAGTCAAGAGGCTTTTCGGGCGCCGGCACATTGTCGTCCCGCGTGGAAGGAAAGAGATTGTGAAAACTCCAGGTGGAAACGCCAAGGCGAGCGCGCTTGGGACTGCCTTGCCCTGTAAGCAAGCTGCGCGCCATAAGGGTTCCTCCCATCCATCCCGTCACCGCGCTAGCGGAACGTGCCAGGAAATGGCGCCGATTCATAGGTTGCTCCTTGAGAATTCCCAGGGTAAAACGAACCTGCCGATGAAGGTTCCTGCCTGCCAGCGCCGCGGAGCTAACCGCTAAATCCGGATAAAGATCCGCCGGCGATAGAGGTGGTAGACGCCCAGCCAGAGGACGCCGAACGTTCCGAAGGCCACCAGGAAGTTGCCGAACATCCCCAGGTGTTTCGCCAGCCCACCGAACAGCGTATTGCTGATTTGCGAGAAGGGGATGATGTCGGGGGCCATGTAGGCGACGATGGCGTTCATGCCAATCACGGTGAAGGGGAACGCCCAGCGCCGGTAGCCCAGCACGTCAATCAGCCAGTAGAACAACGCCAGGAGCAGCAGACACCAGCCGCCCGACCACAGCACCATCGAGCTGGTCCAGATGTGCTTGATGATCGGGAAGGCAAAGCCCCACAGCCAGCCGGCGAGCAGGCAGCCGAAACCCGCGGCCGTAAGCAGTAGCGCCTTCCGCCGTCCCGGCAGTTGCGACCGCAGCAGGTGCCCAGAGAGAACGCCTATCAGCACCGTGGCGGCGAAACCCAGGCTACTAAAAATCCACGTATAATTGGTGCCGTCCCGGAAGCGGCCAAGCAGCGCCTCATCAATCCACATCGCCAGGTTGCCGTCGGGCGTGAAGACGCCGGCGCCGTAGCCGGGCACCGGCACAAATGCCATGAGCGCCCAGAAAACGACGAGCAGCGCGCCCGTCAGCGCCGCCTGCCAGCGTACCGGCAACTCCACCAAAGCGATGGCGGAGATCAGGTATCCGGCGGCGATAGCCTGAAGCGTGTTGCTGTAGAGCTGGAGGTTCGAGAGGTCGAAAGCCAGCAGGTGTCCCTGCGCGATCATGCCCAGCACCCAGAGCACCACCACGCGATAGATCACTTTGCGATAAATGGTGCCGCGACTTTCGCCCCGAGCCAGCCGCTTCCCGAACGAGAAGGGCATGGCCGCGCCCACGATGAACAGAAACAAAGGCATGATGAGGTCCCAGCCGACGAAGCCTTCCCATTCGACGTGGTCGAAGTGGCGGCCGAGCCACGGCGGGAGCGGGTTCGCGAACAGCTTGAAGAACTCCATCACCAACGGGCCGCCGCCCGCGATCCACAACATGTCGAAACCACGCAAGGCGTCCACCGACATGACGCGCTCGGAGGACATGGCCGCCGGGGCTTTGCTGTTTGCGGATTTACTCTGGTCCATCATCACGCTCCCTCAGAGGTCAGGATTGGAGTGCCTTCAACTGAGAACTGCCCGGCGTTTCCGCTCCCGGGCCGCCGCCAGTGTACATGGCCTCGCCTCATTTGGGAATGGTTTGGTTTGGCTTTCCGGCGGCTCGGTGCTAGGTAACCCGGACCCGACCAGCAGGTCTGCGGGGCGGCGAACTAATGTCGCAGGCCTGAGACGCAGGACTAGAATTCTTGACAGATGGCGTCGAGGAAGTTAGCTTAGGCGTTTGCGCCGACACAGGCAGACCCCCCAGTTACGTTCGAGACCAGTGGATAGCGCCGACTTGTTCTCCAAGTCCGCGGCCTTTCCGGTGGGCGACGCGAACTGCCGCAGAGCAACAGGACGACTCTGCGCTGCTCAAAACCGGTTGAACAGGCTGATTCTTTTATGAGCATCCCCACGAGAGGTTTTGTCAACGCAGAGCAGAGCGCGAAAGATGAACCCAGACTGTTCGCACCGGGCAATGTTCTGCCGTTTGTGCTGGTGACGGCGTTGTTCCTGTTCTGGGGCATTCCCAGCAACATGAACGATATCCTCATCAAGCAGTTCATGAAGTCGTTTGAGATTACCCGCTTCAAAGCGGGGCTGATTCAATCCTCGTACTACATGGGGTACTTCCTGCTTTCGCTGCCGGCGGCGCTCATCATGCGCCGATACAGTTACAAGACCGGCCTGGTGATTGGACTGTTGCTTTACAGTGCCGGAACGTTTCTCTTCTGGCCGGCGGCGATCGTTGGCCAATATGGGTTCTTCCTCTTTGCGCTTTTCATTGTCGCCAGCGGGGCGGCGTTCCTGGAAACCGGTGCGAACCCGTTCATCGCGGTTCTGGGCGATCCGCGGACTTCGGAGCGCCGGCTGAATTTCTCCCAGGCGTTCAATCCGCTCGGGGCGGTGACCGGAGTCCTGGTGGGGACCGTCTTTATTTTTTCGGGAATCGAGCTGAACCTGACCCAGATCAGCGCCCTCAAGGCTGCCGGCAGATACGATGCCTATCTGCAGCATGAGACGATGCGGGTAGTCACTCCCTATCTTGTCATCGGCAGCGTGATTTTGATCTGGGCGCTGCTCATTCTGCGAACGAAGTTCCCGAAAATCGCGGAAGAGGCGCAGACCGGGGCAGAACGAGCGAAGGGACGGTTCCTCGATCTGTTCAAGTATCGTCACTTCGTGCTCGGCGTGCTGGCGCAGTTCTTTTACGTCGGCGCGCAAGTGGGGACCTGGAGCTATTACATACAGTATATCCAGGACTACACTCACCAACCTGAAAAGGTGGCGGGCTATTTCCTGACGGGAACCTTGGTGGCCTTTGGCGTGGGCAGGTTTACGGCCACATATTTGATGAAGTTCTTCTCGCCGAGCAAGCTGATGGGCGTTTACGGAATCGCCAATTGCGCGCTGGCCGCGATCGGCGTGTTGTTTCCGGGATGGGTTGGTGTCTTCGCCCTTTTCCTGACCAGTTTCTTTATGTCGCTGATGTTCCCGACGATTTTCGCGCTGGGCATCAAGGAGCTGGGGCCGAACACCAAGCTGGGCGGCTCGCTGATGGTGATGTCCATCATCGGCGGCGCCGTCTTTCCTCCCATCGAGGGGCTGGTGTTCGGCGCGACGCACAGCATGGCCCTGGCGATGGCGGTTCTCCTGGTCGCCTATGCCTTCATAACGCACTATGCCTTTGTCGGCTCGAAGGTGCGAGTGCCGGACGGGGAGCCTCGAGTAACAGGTTGAAAGTCGAAAGTTGAAAGTCGAAAGTCAAAGCAAACGCGAAACAGGGGCGTTGCTCTTACCTTTGACTTTCAACTTTTGACTTTCAACTCTCGGCTCCTCACTCCAGCCTCAGGACTCCCTTGATATAGTCCGGTCGCTCGAAGTCCTGCTCGAAGGCCCGGTGGATTTCCTCCAGGGCCTGGTAACGGTGGGTGACGAAGGGTTGCACGCGCACCTGGCCCGAGCTCACCAGCTCCAGGGCGCGGCGATAGGTGGTGGGGCGCCCGTCGGGATCGAACCCTCCGGAAGCGCCCACAGCCGCTACCAGCGCAGGTTCCAGGAACAGCACGTTCGACCACAATCCGATGTCCTGCCCTTTGTGGCCATGCCCGTAGAGCAGCACCGTCCCCTGCTTGCGCAGTAGGCTGGGAATCTGCGCGAAGATCACCGCGTTGCCGCAGGCCTCGATCAGGTAATGGACTCGTTCGCCCGCTGTCAGCTCGTTAACAACCTCGGTCAGATTCTGGCGGGCCACGTTGATGGGTGTGCCGCCCAGTCCGCGTACGAGTTCCAGATTCTTCTCCCGGATATCGCTCACCAGGATGAGCCCGTCAAACTGCTTGACGTTGCGAAGATACTGGAGGAAGAGCAGGCCCGCCGGTCCCGCGCCACAGATGAGGATGTTTCGGATGCGCTCCTCGCCGGTGAACGAATAACGCGCCTGGCTGCGCTCGGCCCGGTCGCTCGAGTGGAGGACGCACCCTAACGGCTCGACCAAAGCGCCAAGTTCCTGGGGCAGCGATTCGGGAAGTCGCAGGCAATTGAGGCCGGGCACGGCGATGTATTCGGCAAGCGCCCCGGGCAGGCCAGTAATCCCGTGCTCGGCGTAGCGCTCGCACTGATGCGAATCGCCGGAGGCGCAGTAGGCGCAGGGCGGCCAGCGACCCTGGCTGTAGCAGTTGCGCCCCTGGTCGCACAAGACGCGGTCACCGGCCTTCAAGTCTTTGACTTCTCGGCCCACCTCCACGACTTCGCCCGAGAATTCGTGGCCGAGGATTTGCGGCTGCTCGCGCAGGGGCACCGGGCGGCCTTGAGCGTCCAGGTTGTAGTTGCCGTGGCCGCGAAACAGGTGCAGGTCTGTCCCACACACCCCCACGGCCTTGACGCGCAACACCACCTCGCGCGGCGGGACTTCCGGGTCGGGGACTTCCCGCACCACCATTTTCTCAATGTCTTCGAGGACGGCAGCTTTCATCGGAAGAACAAGTCAAAAGTTGAAAGTCAAAAGTCGAACGTCAAAAACATAAAGCGGTTCAGTACCAACAACCAACAACCAACGACGAACGTCCTACCCGGTAAGAATTTTCTCCATCTCCGCGGCCGCATGGTGAAGCGCGTCGTCAACGCTCCACTCTCCCTTGATGCCCTTCTGGAGCGACGTCCACAGCGCCTCCTCCACCGCGGGGTAGAGCGGGAAGCGTGGGGGAAGCAACATGTGAGAATTGACGGTTGTTTCCAGCAGGGC
>JALHUF010000253.1 GCA_022866195.1 Terriglobia bacterium | reverse complement strand
TTGTCGAGATAGACCCAGTAGATCCCGCCGACCGGATCGGGAAGCCAATCCCTGAGCTGGGCGATCATCCCGTAATTTCCGCGCGGGATCATCCGGCGGTAGGTCAATTTGAGGAGTTCCCGCATGTCGCGGGTCGGGGCTGATGAGGATTTTCCGCTCCAGGAGAACTTGCTTGCCTGCTCGCAACTCCACTTTGGCGTCGGCAAACTCGGCCGTCGTATTGAGACCGATTTTGGCCTTCCGCTCGGAGTCCACTTCCAAGTTCACCGCGGCGTCGAGGTTGGCGTTCTTCACGCTGCCAATCTGCCGCATCGGATACCAATACTGCTTCCAGGTCTTCACCTCGTACGGCTGAATCCAACTGTAATCCGGCTGGTTATCCGAGTACGCTCCAGCCATCAGTTCGATGTAAGGTCCATCAGTCTCGGTCAGCATCTTGTCCCACATACGTCCCTCGGAGCCGTTGGCAAACTCCCACAGCTTCTTGCCGGGGACGATGTGATGGTCAGCCACGTGGATGACGCCAGCCTGCTTGCCGTGGTCATACCCCCCAAAGAAATCCTCTTCGCAGTTCCAGCAAAACCAGGAGGTCGGTGAGGGGTGGTTCTTCCACCAACTGGCATCCACCCCGCGGGTGTAGTCCACGTCATTGAAGATGCCGGTGGAAATGGGCCAACGGGAGAACTGGGTTTTCCCGTGGTAGGTCGCGTACTCGGTGCTGGGCGGAAAGATCACCTGATAATTCTCGTTGGCGTGAACCGCGACATTGGCGAAGTACAAAAAGGAGTGCACCAAGGGGGTGCGGTTGAAAAGCTTGACGGTCGCCTCGATGTAAGACTTGTCAGGGTAAAGCGTCAGTCCCAGCACCCATTTCATCCGGTGGCGCAATTCGATTTCTCCCACCCAGATGGTCTTGCTGCCATCGGGATTTTCCTGGAGCGTAAGATCAACGGGCATGAAGGTCGTGGCCCGATGATGGTGGGGGATATTCCACTCCACGCCGCCCGAGATCCAGGCGCCGAGCATCCCGATCAGCGCCGGCTTGATGACGTGTTGGTGGTAGAAAAAGTCGTAGTGATTCGTCTTGTCTTCCGCCGATAGGATGCGCCCGCCAATTTCGGGCAGCACACAGAGCTTGATGTACTGATTCTCCAGGTAGACGGCCTGGTAGGTCTTGTCTTCGCGGATATCTGTCAGCTTGTCCAGCAAGAGGTAAGGATAAATGGTTCCCTTCGCCCCCTGATACGCTCGCGCGCCATAAAACATGGGATTCCGTTCCGGCTCTCCCACACGGTACGTCGGAATAACCAGCGGCTCCTCCCAAACCTTGACGGCCGCTCCTTCCGCCGCCGAACACACCGGCACCACGGTCATGATGATTCCCACGCCCAGAATCGCCCACGCCAGACTCTTCCTACGTTTCATTGCAGGCCTCCCAGAGTCGCTTCACTCGTCTTGGGGGAAGATAGAATCGCGCCAACGCGCGAGAGAGAGGTTGGACAGAAGCGCCGCTGCGCCCGGTCACGCGGCGTCGGGCAAGCAAACCCGGGCGCTGGCGCTGCGGACTCGAAGAGATAGGAACTCGCAATTTGTAGCTAACAGGCTTTGCCCTGTGCAGCGGCAGAGGAGGCCCAGCCGGGCCAACCTCTGCCCAAAGGGTTAAACGTGAGCCTCAATGCTGTTGACCACCGTCTTCAGGGCCTTGACGCGCGCCCACCACTTCCAGTTGCCTTCGATAATGGTCCAGGGGGCAAAGTCGGTGTCGGTTTTCTCGAACATCTCTTCCAGCGCCGCGATGTAGTCATCCCACTTTTCCCGGTTGCGCCAATCTTCCTGGGTCAGTTTCCAGTTCTTCCAGGGGTCCTTCTCGCGTTTCTTGAAGCGGTCGAGTTGCTCTTTCTTGGAGATGTGGACCCAGAACTTCACTAGGACCAGACCGTCATCAGCCAGCGTCCGCTCAAATTCGTTGATCTCGCGGTAGGCCCGTTGCCAGTCCTCTTTCTTGGCAAACTTCTCCACGCGTTCCACCAAGACACGGCCGTACCAGGTACGGTCAAAGATGCCGATGCGCCCCCGGGGCGGCAAGCGCAGCCAGAACCGGCGCAGCCAGTGGTGCGCTTTCTCGCCGGGACCAGGAGCGGCGATGGGATGAACCTCGTAGCCGCGCGGGTCCAGGGATTCGGTGAGGCGCTTGATGTTACCTCCCTTCCCCGACGCGTCCGCCCCTTCGTAAGCCACGCAGACGGCGATTCCTTTGTCCACAACCTTGCGCTGGAGCTTCAACAACTTCAATTGGTACTCTTCCAGCAACTCTTCATACTCTTCCTTCGACTCCAGTTTCTTGTCCAGATCGAGCTTGTCGAGATATCCCATGGCGTCTCCTCCCGCCTCTCAGGCGTCCGCCCTAAGGCATTTGATCGCACCGCTCAACGTATCCACGGCGATCCGCTC
>JALHUF010000252.1 GCA_022866195.1 Terriglobia bacterium | reverse complement strand
GTCCAACGTCGGCATGTTTCAGTACACGCTCGTCCCCGGCTATAACCCGAAGGATGCTCGGCACACGGGTCTGGATTTTCCGGCCTTTGGCTTTCCCTCCCAGGAGGCCGAAAAAGGAACCACGGTGAACGGGAAGCAAATCCCCGGCCTCGGCGACCCGAACGTCCCCGAGTCAAATTCCCTCTGGGTGATTGATATTCGGGACGCGGCGCAGCCGCACGTGATAGCCTAGATCAGGACGGGAATTCCTGTGGGAGAGGAATCTGTCGGTGGCAGCAGCCCGGGCGCGGTGGTGGCGGGCCGCAGAAAGGTTTTCGTCAGCAACGCCAACCAGGACAGCATCACCATCATTAATGCCCGAACGAATCGTGTGGAGAAGACGGTCGTGCTCAGGCCCGCGCCGTCGGTGGAGGGTCTGCGCGGCGTGCTTCCCTTTGGCTTGGCGCTGAGCCCTGACGAAGAGGTGCTGTACGTAGCCTGCGCAGGCCTCAATGCTGTGGCAATGCTCGATGCGAAGACCGGGAGGGTCAGCTCATATCTGCCCACGGCGTGGTTTCCGGTCCGCGTGGCCGTAAGTCCCGACGGCAACACACTCTATGTCGCTAACGCCAAGGGCTTCGGGGCTGGACCCAATGGCGGTCCGGACTTCCACGCTGGGCCGGAAGGCACTTACGTCGGTGATATCACAAAGGGAGTCGTCTCCATTCTACGCGTTCGCGACGCCCGCGTCTTGCGGGGGGCGACCGCCCGCGTCATGCGGAACAATGGCTTCGTAGCTCCTGCTGCGGGTGCGCTGCGGAAGGCGGATTTTCCCATCCCCCCGCCCGGCCAGGCGAGTACCAAGATTCGTCATGTCGTTTTCATTGTGAAAGAGAACCGCACCTTGGACGAACTGTTTGGCGACATGGCCGGCCCGAGCAGCGACATCGCAGGTGAATCGAGTTTGGCCCGTTACGGTGAGGACGCGGAGGTGAAAGGTAAGGGCGAGCCGACCGTGGAGCACGCGCGCGTGACTCCCAATCACCACGCCCTGGCGCGCCGCTTTGCCTTCAGCGACAACTTCTATGTGGACTCCGACGTTTCAGTGGATGGCCATCACTGGCTGGTGGGGAATTACCCAATCGAACTGGTCGAAGCTACCTGGCCGCCGGCTTACGGAGACCGGTTTGAGTTCCGGGCCGATCCGGAAGCTCCCGGGCGCCTGATAATTGGCGGAGCCTCGCCGCGGCCGGAGGATTACCTGGAAGCGGGGTCGCTCTGGGAACATCTGGCGCGTCACCAGGTGGGCTTCCGTAACTACGGCGAGGGATTTGACTTGCCGGGGGGAGAAGGCGGAGAGGGCCTGCAACCTACCGGACTGCGCGAGTCCATCAACGTCCCGATGCCGAAGGCGCTGTTCGAGAACACTTCACGCGCCTATCCTACTTTCAACACGTCGATCTCTGACCAGTACCGCCTGGGGCAGTTTCAGCACGAATTCCAGGTTCGGTATTTGAGCGGCAAGGAGCCGCTGCCCCAATTCCTTTACATCTGGCTGCCGAATGACCACACGGCTGAGCCTCGGCCGGAGGATGGATTCCGCTATCACGCCTCTTACGTCGCCGATAACGACTTGGCGCTGGGGAAATTGGTGGAACTGTTCTCCCACAGCCCGTTCTGGAAGGACATGGCGGTCTTCGTCACCGAGGACGATGCGCAGGATGGCCGCGACCACGTGGACGCCCACCGCAGCCTGCTGCTGGTCGCGAGCCCTTACGCACGCCGGGGCGTCTCGCACGTCCACACCAGCGTGGCCAGCATTCTGAAGACCTTTGACCTGATTTTCGGCCTGCCGCCCTTGAACCAATATGACGCGGCGGCTAGCGACTTGGCCGACATGTTCACCTCACAGCCCGATTTCGCTCCCTACACGGCGCTGCCCTCCGACTCGCGCATCTTCGATCCGGCGAAAGTGGTCGAACCGGGCCTGGAGTTGCGCGCCCGTCCCGCGCCGCCTTCCGAACCGCTCGACGACCCGGCCACCATCCGCCGGCGGATGCGTGAGCGGCTCACTGAGCAGGTTGATGATTAGGGCGCCGGGAACGGCCTGTTTGTCGGTCCTTGGCGCATCGTGTACAATGGCTTTCTCGGGCTTGGCCACAGACTGCGCCCCAGGAGAATCGCGTCGCTTAGGCGACCTGTAATGTCCCGTCTTCTCGATCAACTCAACCCCCAGCAACGCGAGGCCGTCGAACTTACCGAAGGGCCGCTCCTCATTCTGGCGGGGGCGGGCAGCGGGAAGACGCGCGTCATCACCTATCGCATCGCCTACCTGATTGAGGCCCAGCAAGTTCCCCCGGACAGCATCCTGGCCGTCACCTTCACCAACAAGGCCGCGGACCAGATGAAGGAACGGGTGGCGCACCAGCTCGCCCGGGATTTCCAGGTTTGGCCGCACATCTCTACCTTTCATTCGTTTTGCGCCCGCGTGTTGCGGCGCCACGGCGAACGGCTCGGGTACAGCCGGGACTTTTCCATCTACGACGAAGACGACCAGCAGCGGGTGGTGAAGGGCTGCTTGCAGGAACTCGGGTTGACCGAGCAAATGGCCTCCGCGCGCGGCGTGCTGGCGCAGATCAGCTTCGCCAAGAACCGAGGCGTCACTCCCGAGGAACTCTACCGGGACGCGGTAGACCCGACGAGGGAGAAACTCGCCTCGGTCTTCGAGCGCTATGAAGGCAAGCTCCGCCTGGCCAACGCGCTCGACTTCGACGACCTGCTGCTCAAGGCTGGGGAGCTCTTCTACCAGGCGCCGGACGTCTGCGAGGCCTACAACCGGCGCTTTCGCTACATCCTGGTGGATGAGTACCAGGACACCAACCGGATCCAGTACCAGTTGATCCGGCAACTTGCGCTGGCGCAGCAGAACCTCTGCGTGGTCGGGGACGAAGACCAGTCCATCTACCGCTGGCGTGGCGCCGACATTGAGAACATCCTCAGCTTTGAGAAAGACTATCCCCAGACGCGGATCATTCGCCTCGAGCAGAACTACCGTTCCACGCAAGTGATCCTCGACGCCGCCACGGCGGTGGTCAGCCGCAACGTGGCCCGCAAGGGAAAGGTCCTGTGGACGGACCGCGCGGGCGGCCAGCGCGTGGGTTTGTTCGAAGCGCAGGATGCGGAAGAGGAAGCCCTCTTCGTGGCCGCGGAGACCCAGAGCGCGCTGGCATCGGGCGAGCAGGAAACCATCGCCGTGCTGTACCGTACCAACGCCCAGTCGCGTCTGCTGGAAGAGGCGCTGCGGCGTTACGAGGTCCATTACCGCGTGGTGGGCGGCTTCAGCTTCTACGCCCGGGCGGAAATCAAAGACGTGCTGGCGTACGCACGCCTGGTGAATAATCTGCCGGACTCCGCGGCGTTTCTGCGCGTGGTGAACGTGCCGGCGCGGGGGATTGGCGAAGCCGCGCTGGAGGCTCTGCAAGCCGCGGCACGCCGGGCCAACCTTAGTCTGTGGGAAACGTTGGAGCAGGAAGTCGCCGCCAAGCGCTTGCCCGCGCGCACGCTGAAAGCCCTGGAGGGCTTCCATGCGCTGATGCGGGAGTTGATTGCCGACCGCGCGCGCCTTTCCATGAGTGAGTTTCTCCGGGGCCTTTTGGAGCGCACAGGTTACCTGGCGATGCTGCGTGCGGAGAACACGCCGGAGGCCGAAAGCCGGATGGAGAACCTCCAGGAACTGGTCAATGCCGCCGCGGAAGCGGAGGGGCGAGGTGAAACCCTGCGGGAGTTTCTGGACCGCGCCGCGCTGGTCTCCGAGACCGACGACTACGACGAACGCGCGCGCGTCACGCTCATGACCCTCCACAGCGCCAAAGGCCTGGAGTTCTCCCTGGTCTTCCTGGTGGGCCTGGAGGAAGGACTGTTACCGCACAAGCTCTCGCTGGAGGACGACGCCGGGCTCGAGGAGGAGCGGCGGCTTTGTTATGTGGGTATGACGCGCGCCAGGGACCGCCTGATCCTCGCCTGGGCCCACGCACGCCGTTCTTTCGCGCGCGAGTCCTTTGAGGCCGCCCGGGCGTCGCGCTTCCTGAGGGAGGTTCCTGCTGAACTCGTGGAGTCCCTGAGCCCCGCGATGCTCGGCACCAAGCCGCGCATCTTGTGGGAGAATGCCGTGAATTCCGTGGCCGGCGTGGATCGCTTTCTTCGCGAGCGCGGCCGAGCGGGAAGAACGCGGCCGACCTCGGCTGGCCTAAGGGTCGCGGCTAAGCCCAGCGCTGGCCGCTGGAGACTCGGGATGCAGGTCCGGCACCCGAAGTTCGGCCTGGGAACTGTGCTAGAGTGCGAGGGCGAAGGCGAGGATACGAAATTGACGGTCAGCTTTCCGGGCTACGGAAAAGTGAAGCTGGTGGAACGCTACGCTCTTCTGGAGAAGGCGTAATTTCAGAACGGACGGAACATTCATGGACACGCGAAAAATCAAGGACCGGGCGGAACGCAAGCGACTCAAGCGCGAAGCGCGCAAGAAGCGACCGCCCAAACCCAAGCAAACAGAGCCCCGCGGCTCCCGCAAGCCCAAGGTGAAGAAGAAGGGATCGGGCGTGCCGCCGCGGCGGTAAAAGAACAGTGACAAGTGATAAGTGACGAGTGACAAGCCGGCCGAGCGGCCGCCAGCGCCTTACTCGTCACTTGTCACTCGTCACTTCTTTTATGGCGAGTCAACTGTTTCGCACCAAGAGCATCGACCGGCTGGTGGCTGAGGCCGACCGGCCAGACCATCGGCTGCGGAAGAGTCTGGGGCCGTGGTCTCTGACCGCCCTGGGCATCGGGGCGATCATCGGCACGGGCATCTTCGTCCTCACCGGCACCGCCGCCGCGGGTGAAGTTCTGCTCGTTCCCTCGATCTGGAAAGCGCCCCTGCTCGATCTTCTCCTGCACGGCGGAAATGCCGTGGGAATGGCCGGGCGGCCCGGCGCAGGGCCCGCTATCGCGCTCTCGTTCTTGCTCGTGGCCGTGGTGTGCGCGCTGGCCGGCCTCTGTTATGCGGAACTGGCCGCGATGATTCCCGTCGCCGGCAGCGCCTACACGTACACTTACGCCACGCTCGGCGAGCTTGTGGCCTGGATCATTGGCTGGGATCTGATCCTGGAATATGCCGTGAGCAACATGGCCGTGGCCGTGGGATTTTCGGCGTACGTCGACAACCTGCTGCAGGGTTTCGGCTGGAAGTTGCCCCGAGAATTCATGGGCCCCATGTTTGTCTCCGGGCAGTCCACCGGAGCCTATTTCAATCTCCCGGGCTTCCTTATCGTGATGCTGGTCACGGTGGTTCTGGTAATCGGCATTCGGGAGAGCGCGGGCGCGAACAACTTCATGGTGACGGTGAAGATCGTGGCGATATTGGTCTTCATCTTTGCTGCCTCCCGCCACGTGGAGGATTCCAATTGGCGGCCTTTTATGCCCAACGGCTGGCAGGGGGTACTGACCGGCGGGGCTATCGTCTTCTTTACCTACATCGGCTTTGATTCTGTGTCCACGGCCGCCGAAGAGTGCCGGAAGCCCCAGCGAGATGTGCCGTTTGGAATCATCGCGTCGCTGATTATCTGCGCCATTCTCTACGTCTCGGTCGCCGTGGTGCTGACCGGCATCCAGCACTGGGAGGCGCTGCGCAATGCCGCGCCGGTGGCCAAGGCCCTGGAGGCCATCGGACTTAACGGGGTCCGACGCTGGGTCACTCTCGGCGCCCTGACGGGGATGATCAGTTCGCTCCTGGTCTTCCAATTGGGGCAGGCGCGCGTCTGGTTCGCCATGTCGCGCGATGGACTGCTGCCGCGCGCGTTCTCCCGGGTGCACCCGCGGTTCCGCACGCCCCATATCAGCACTTGGGCAGCAGGGCTCTTCGTCGCCATCCCCGCGGGCATCTTCGACATCGGTACGCTGGCGGATCTCTCCAACATCGGCACACTCTGCGCCTTTCTCCTGGTTTCGTTGGGCGTCCTGATCCTTCGCCGGAAACAGCCTGACCGCCCGCGAGCCTTCCGCACGCCTTGGGTTCCGGTCGTCCCCATACTTTCCATTCTTTGCTGCTTGGTCCTGATGGCCAGCCTGCCGCTCGAAACGTGGGCGCGATTCTTCGTGTGGCTGGCGATTGGCCTGGTGGTTTACTTCAGCTACAGCAAGAAGCGGAGTGAATTTGGGAGTCCGCCGCAGGCGGGCACGCCGGGCGATCCCGCTGTGCCGGGTGCGTGAAGCAGGGGCAATAACTTTCTGAAAGCCTCGGCGCCCTTATGCATTTCTCGCCTCACTTGGCCGTTAGCGTTGCGTAGGATCATCCCCCCAGCGACTTGGCGGCGACAGTCGGGCGGAATTGGAGTAGAATTTCTGGGGCCGCTTTGCTTGCACCGAGCTGACAGTGATGACATCTGCTGAGCCTGCGCGCGACCTGAAACTCAAATCGGCGGCAAGATTTCTGCTTGTATCTCTTGGGCTGGCTTTCCTCGTCGGGCTGACGGGGGGAACGGCCTTAGCCTGGGGTCCACCGGCCCACCGGCTGGTGAACAATTGGGCGGTGGAGACCCTTCCCCCCGAAATTCGCGGCTTCTTTGCAGCCAATCGCCAATTCCTCATCGACCACGCCAACGATCCCGCCGAGTGGATGAAGAAGGACCGGTACGAACGTAAGCGGCACTACCTGTATCTCGACAAGTATGGCATGTTCCCTTACCTCGACCTGCCTCACTCCTTCCAGCGCGCGGTGGAGAAGTTCGGTTCGGGTCGCATCAACCGGGACGGGGTGCTCCCCTGGCAAATCGGAGAATACAGCTTGCGGCTGACCAATTCCCTCAAGGCGCAGAACTGGCCTGAAGCCCGGCTCAACGCCGCCGTCCTGGCCCACTATGTGGCGGACGCGCACGACCCCCTGCACACCACCTCCAACTACGACGGGCAGTTGACCGGGCAAACAGGACTGGCGTCCCGGTTTGGTCTGAGCCTTATCGAGCGTTATCAGGGCTTTTTTATTTTTCGTCCCATACCTGCGGCGAAGATCGACGATCCGACAGAGTATGCTTTTCAAGCCGTCCTGGAGGCGAACACCTGGGTCAATCAGATTGTGCTTTTCGACCGGCGCGCCGTGGAGGACTTTCGGGACTTCAACGACGACTACTTTGATCGCTTCTATTCGCAGGCCGGCTCCATCGTCGTGCGTGAAATCAACGCGGCCGCCTACGACGCCGGTTCCTATTGGTACACCGCATGGCTCAACGCCGGGCGGCCCGCGCTGCCCAACCGCTAGCAGGACGGCTACCTGAGCTGAGCAGGCAGCAAGCAGAAAACAGTCGGCAGAAAGCAGAAGCACTCGGCCTTGAGGCTTTGCAGAATCCCTTTACCGGACGAAAAGGGCTTTGTAGGATTTGGGCCAGGAAAAAGGCGAAAAACCCAAGCCAGCAGTGGGCAGAAATCTGGTAGGCGCGACATCTTCTTCCTGGGGTGAGGCAATCCGAAAGCCGGCAAAATCGGCGTGCCGTGCGAATGGGTATCACTTGACGTGAGGAGAGGCCTTCGCCGGCGGCCTTCTGCGTACTGCCTACTGCTTTCTGCCTTCGTGACTCCATCCGACCGTGAACGCGACCAACACTCCGCTCACAGACTTCATCGCTCGCCTCCCCAAGGTGGAACTTCACCTCCACCTGGAGGGTAGCGTGCGGCCGGAGACTCTGCGGGAACTGGCGCGGACGAAGGGCTGGCTGAAAAGGGTGGGGGCGGCGTATTGGGCCTGGAGACGCGCGCGGCAGTCCTACCGTTACGGGAGCTTCCGAAAATTCCTCCGGTCTTTCGGGGCGGCCACCCTGCTCCTGGAGACACCCGAGGATTATGCGCTTGCCACGCGGCGGCTGGTGGAGTGGCTGGGCAGGCAAAACGTGAGGTACGCCGAGGTCACCCTTTCCGCGGGTGTCATTCTCTGGAAAAAGCAGTCGGTGGAGGCGGTCTTCGACGCTGTCTCCGCCGCGGCCGCCGAGGTGCACGGACGCACGGGCGTGCGCATCAACTGGATATTTGACGCCATCCGGCACTTCGGCGTCGCCCATGTGCGCGAGGTTCTTCGCTGGGCGGAACGCTTCTGTTCGCGGGGCGTGGTGGCTCTGGGGATCGGCGGAGATGAAGCACGGGGTCCGGCGGGACTTTTCGCGGAGGTCTATGCCGAGGCCCGCGCGGCCGGCCTCCACCGGACGGCTCATGCCGGGGAAGTAGGGGGGCCGGAAAGCATCCGCCAAGCCGTGGAATTGCTGGGCGCCGAGCGGATCGGCCACGGGCTCGCTGCCGCCCGGGACCCCACGGTGATGGCGCTGCTGCGGGAGCGCCGGATTCCGCTCGAGGTCTGCCTCACCAGCAATGTGGCCACCGGCATCCTGCGGCGGCTCGAGGATCATCCCCTGCGGCAATTATTGGAGGGCGGCCTGGTGGTCACCTTGAACTCGGATGACCCGGCAATGTTCGGGACAAGCCTGACGGAGGAATTCCTGCTGGCCGCCAACCGCTTCGGCCTCACCCGTGACCAACTCGTCTGCCTGTCGGAAAACGCCATCCGAGCGACGTTCCTGCCGGCCACGGAACAGCAGGCGCTTTTACAGGACTTGGCTAAGGTTGCGGGAGTCCGCGGGGAATCTCACTGAGAGGCCGGGGCGCGCGCGATTGACGGCTCCAGGGCTTCGCGGACTTTTTTCGTCAACGTCTCGGTGAAGCTGGCGGGCTCCAGACCCAACTGGCGAAAGACCACGCGGCCCTCCGGATCGAGAATAAGCACGGTCGGGAGCGCGCGGACCGCGAGCAGTTGGTCCAGGCCCTCGGCGTAAACTACCGGAGCGGTCCACTTTTCCTCTTTGAGGAAATCGGGTACGACCGCGCGGTCTTCGTCCACGTTCACGGCCAGAAAAGCCACGGCCGGGTTTTGATGGAAAGCCTCCATAACGCGCTCGAAGAGTTTTCCTTCCAGGCGGCAGGGCCCGCACCACGTTGCCCAGAAATCCATCACCACCACTTTGCCGCGATAATCGGCGAGCTTCACCTCGGAACCGTCGAGGCGCTGGAGAACAAATTCGAATAGGTCGCGCACCCCAGCGTTAGGTTTGCTGCCGGTCGCCAGGCGCGACTTGAGCGAGCGCATCAACTCGTCGTAGCGCGCGAGGATCAAGTCGCCAAGGCCTTTCTCGGATTGATACTTCGCAACGTAGGCGCTTCCCAGTTTCTTGCGCAACAGGTCGCGACGCGCGGGGTCCAGGCTCTTGTCGGGGAAGGCAAAAGCCGTCGCGTAGGCGTCAATCGCGCGGTCGGTCTCACCCCTCTGCGCGGCCGTATCGCCCAGATGTTCCGCCACGGGCGCGGTCGGATAAGCTCCCAGGCTCGTCTCGTAATCGGCGATCGCTTTGTCCGTCTTCCCGGATTTGGCATAAACCTTCCCGCGAACGAAATAGGCTGTGGCGCGCATCAGAGCGCCGAGCTCAGCCCATTTCTCCTCCGATATATCCGGCGGTTTGGGCTCGGCGGCCAGCTTTTCGGCGCGGGCGATGAATCGGGTCGCATAGCCGATGGCCTTCTCGCGGCTTGCCGGGTCGTTTTGGCGGTCCAGGAGGTCAACAAGGGTGCTGAGCAGGTCGGGGTCGTCCGGATCCAACTCCAGCAACTTCTCCGCAGTGGCCGCCGCCTTGCGCGGGTCATTGGCTTGCAGGGCTTGTTTGTAAATGGTACGGAGCACTTGTTCACGCCGCGAGCTGTTCGGAAATCGCGCGAGGAATTCTTCCAGGCTCTTGATTAGCGCCTGCGGGTCGTTGGCCGATACCGCCAAAGCTTTCTCGAGGGCTTCGGACTCCTCCTGCGAGGGCGAGGAAGGCCGCTTCTCCTCACTCGCCTGCGGGGCCGAGGAAGGCGCTTTCTTCGCGGTGGGCTTCTCCTCCTGCGCCGCGCGGGCGTGCGATCCTCCCAGGATTGCCAGGCAGGAGAGGATCGCCAGGAGCAGAAGCTTGCCTGCTAGGCTGCGGGCGCTGGTCAAAAACATAATCTCCTTGTTGACTTTCTTAATGTAGGAACCTGCTCGCGGTGGGTCAAGGGAATTCGCGCGCCCGGTCTTTCCGCGCGATGGCTGCTATAATCGTGGGTGTGAAAAAGCAGGGGCATGTGAGGCCCCTGAAGTCGTGAAAGGTGTCTGGGATGACCGTGCCACTTCGCGCGATTTTCTTTGATGCTGGCAACACGCTGATCTATCCCCGCGTCGAGGAGTTGGCGGCGGGTTTGACCAAGCAGGGATATCCGGCCTCCGCTGAGGATTTCTACGCAGCTGAGCGCGCGGGAAAGCAGAAGCTCGATGAATGGCTATGGCCGCAGATTCGCCAGGGCGTCGTGCCGCGGACCATCGACCATTACTATTGGGGCGAGTACCTCAAGGCGCTCGTCGAAAGGCTTGGGGTCCCAGAGCCGGAGCGTTTGCCGATGATGCAGCGCGTCGCCGAGGGTTTCCGCGACATCACGCTCTGGTCTCTGGTCTTGCCCGAAACGCCGCCCTTCCTGGAGAAGCTGCGCGCGCAGGGCTATTTTCTCGGCGTCATCTCGAACTCCATCGGCACGATGGAAGCGCAGTTGAACCGCGTCGGGCTGGCCCGGCACTTTGATACGGTTCTGGATTCCGCCCTGGTGGGGGTCGAGAAGCCTCACCCGGAAATCTTCCAGATTGCCCTCAGCCGCGTCCCGCCCTGCGGGATTGCGCCTGCCGAAACCCTGTTCGTGGGCGATACCAACGCCACTGACATGGGCGGCGCCCAACTCGCCGGCCTGCGCGGCGTCCTCATCGACCGCGTCGGCGCCTACCCCCACGCCACCTGCCCGCGCATCACGCTTCTGCCGGAACTGGAGCAGGTGCTCCACAGCTTGTGACAGGCACGGCGGCTTTCGGGAAAGCGGCACCAACGCGCGGCTGGCGCAGACCCCTGGTTTGCGGGGTCTGCGATTTCCCGGAGGAGGTAGCGAAGAGTTTCGCATCTCAGAAACTCTGCGGCTCTTATGATGGGAAGGACCGCAGAGTTCGGAAAAGCCGAACTGTGCGGTACCTTGCTTTTTGTTCCAACCCAGAACCCACAGCATGAAAAACATGCCGTGGCTACCCCTGAATCCCCTTCCCAGAACCCACGGTCAGAAAAGGGCTGACGGTAGCTCCCACCTGCGTGCGCGGGGTGCGGAGCATGCTACGTGTTTGGCTGGTGGCTGTTTAGGGGATGGTCTCGAATAAAGGTTCTCATGTTGTCCAGTAGGGACCCGAGATTGGGAAACTCGGGATTACTTCTGATCTCGTCCAGCGAAACGCAGTGGTCTCGCAGGGTGCTGGTGACCTCTTTGAGCATTGCCTCGTGACCGGGTCCAGATTCATTACAGGTTGCCGTCCTCCTAGCCAGTTCGTACATGTCTGACTGTGGCAGGGCTAGGCAGAGGCCGTTCGCCAACAAGAAGTGGTCGAGCGCGATGACCGCCGTGCGTTTGTTGCCGTTGTAGAACGGGTGGCTACAGATCAGGGAGTGGAACAGTGCTGCGGCCTTCTCAATAGGGTCCTTGAACAGGTCACCGCCGAACGTTTGGAACGGTCTAGCCGCTGCTGAAGCAACGAGGCCAGAATTACGGTACTCGCCAGCACCCACAGGCTGGTCCCCAGGCCAGAGGATGGACACGACCATATCGTGCACAAACTCGATGTAGTCCGCGCTGATTGCGAACGTGGGCCCGCTATTCTTTGGCAAGCTTCTCTAAGGTTTCGTAATACTTGGCTACCGAATGCACGACGGCTGCGTCGGCCTTGGTGCCGGACCGGGCAAGCTTCCGCTCAACCTCTGGGGTGTGCTTCTCGGCGCTGGCACAAAGCTCTTTGAGCGCCTCGACCATCTTCCGGCTCACGACTCTCCTCCGCCCGAAGAACGTGGTTCCACTATCGCACCGGCCACAAGAAAGGTCAAGAGGTCCGCTCCAGCCGGCCACGCGCTGCTATTTGCTGTCGTAGCAGCTAGCGCAGTCCGTCAACCGACGGACTGCGGCTCTTGTGATGGGAAGGACCGCAGAGTTCGAAAAAGCCG
>JALHUF010000251.1 GCA_022866195.1 Terriglobia bacterium | reverse complement strand
GGCACCAGTCTTCGACCACACCGGCAGGGCGGTGGCGGCCTTCAGCGTGGCGGGTCCGGCGACCCGACTCACTCCCGAGCGCATATTGGAAATCGCGCCGCTGGTCCGCGAGACGAGTCATGAGATCTCCTGTCGGCTCGGCTTCCGACCCCGCGCAGCCTAGCCTGCCAGTTGTTTTCAGACGACCGGTCCACAAGAGGTTCGGGCGCCTCGCCCTCCTCACCCGTCACTCTCCGGGAGACAATTCCAGCCGGTTGTGCCCGCCGGTGGACTCGTCCACAATGGCGCGTTTCAGCTTGTCGTTGAAGATGTTCTTCTCGGTGGAGATGTAGTCGGCGCGGGGCCCAATATAGATACCCACGTGCTGGGTAGCCCGCTCCGGCGGACGCGTTTCGCGAATGGTGTTGGATTGAAAGGTGAGGTGTTGGGTCGCGCCCTCAATGCGCACCCCATAGCCGGGGGCATCCGGCCGGCCGTTGTCCTCGAGGGTGTTTTCGCGGAAGGTGTTGCGGTGGCCGGCGTTGATCTCCGGCTCGTCGCGAAAGTAGATTCCCGCTTTACCGTTTCCGCTCGAAAGGGTCCCCATAAAGGTGTTGTCCGTATCCTTGTGGCCGATGGAGATGCCGTTATCGCCGTTTGCCCAGCACTGATTATGCTCGAAAATGCCGTCTTGCACGCGCCAGCAAAGATAGAGGCCATCCTGGCCGTTGTCGTGGCTGCGGTTGTGTCGCACCTGGGCACGGAGCGCTCCGGTGCCGAGGTGAATACCCAGGTAGGCATTGCCGTAAGCTTCGCAGTTCTCAATCACGGGATCCTCGACGAACTGTGTGCTGATGCCGTCGCCCGGATAGTTGCGCGCCACGCAGTTGCGAATGGTGATTTTCTTGGAGTGGAAAAAATAGATCCCGCCGGCCTGGCAGCCGTCGAGAATTTCGCTGTCTCCGCGGCTACCTTCCACCGTTAGGTCTTCGACGCGGACGTGTTCCACCTCGTACCCGGCGATAAGGGGAAATGTATTAAACACCTCTCCGGCGTTTTCCACCGAGTAGTCCATGTGCAGGAAGCGGTCGAAGTGGAGCGTCTGCCCGTCAATGCGCACGATGGTGCGCACGCTCGGCGTCCAGCCCGACCGCTGCGTCTTGTCCACGATGGTGACGCCCATGCCCGGCGCAAAGCCGCGTGCGTCCTCAACCGTGGCGATGAACTCGCCGTAGTCGGCGTCGAGCTTCAGGCGGCCTTTCACGCCGGGAGCTTTCTTGAGGATGGTCTTGTCCGGCCCCTCGCCTCTCAGCGTGACGTGGCTGGCCAAGCGCACCGAATTCGAGAGCAGGTAGGCGCCGGCCTTGATGATGACAGTGCCACCGCCTGCCGCGGCCACGCGGTCAATGGCCTGCTGGATGGCGCGGTGGTCAGTGCCAATCACGTCCGCGTCGGCGGGCCCGACCGTGAGGGTCATTGGCTTCCCTTGGTCGGCGACAGGCGCTGCGGGTGCCAGACCTTGATTCAGGAGCAAGCCTCCAGCCAGCGCCAGGAAGAGGGAAAACGTCGATTTCGCATTCATGATAGGACCCCCGAAGGGTTAGCTTTGCCAGCGATCGGCGAGACGATTATAGCTTGGAGCGCCACAAGATGACTCCGGATTGTCCCCACGGCCTTCCGGCCGGGTGCGCTCCCTTAGAACACCAAATGCTGCTGGCCTGCTCGTAGCAGGACCTTCTTTGCTTTCCACGTGAAGGAACCCGAGAGTCCCTTCGGCAAAGTGACGTCGGCGACCAAACCCTCGCCTCTGCGCTCGTACGAGACGATGATGTCCCCTTGCGGGTGGGGAAGAGTCGCTTTCAATCGTCTGAGTGGCCCCAGATGCGGGCTGATGGCGACCTCGCGGAAGCCTGCCGCCCCCGGCTCAATTCCCGCCACCGTGGCGAGCAGATCGAAATTGGGGTGCGCGCTCCAGGCATGGCAGTCGGAGCGCGTGGGCTCCGGGTTTTCCGCCCAGGTAGTCAGACCCAGTCCCAGCATCGTGCGCCAGGGCTCGAGCTGCTTCACATATTCGTCGGCCAACCCGGCCTTCTTCAGGGCGCGGAACAGATAGAAACGGAAGTAGAACGTGCACTGTGTGAGAGCGGGGTCGCTCAGCACTTTCCTCATCACGGCGCGCTGCTCACCGGCGGGAATGACGTCCTCCAGCACCGCCAGGATATTGGCATGCTGGCTGAAGGCGCGTTTGGCGGGAGTATCGGCGATGAGCCCCCGGGCCGGGTCCCAGCAAGTCCGGCGCACGGCTGCGGCAATCTTCACGGCCAGCGCGCGGTAATGCTCGGCACGCTCCGCAATCCCCAATGCTGCTTCGAGGTCCGCCGCCTCGCGCAGCGCTGCGGCAAACTGCAAGCTGAGGATGGCTGACTGGCCGTTAGCTTCCTGCGGCGGCACCCCATTC
>JALHUF010000250.1 GCA_022866195.1 Terriglobia bacterium | reverse complement strand
CAAAGGCCAAAAGACCAGGCAAAACCAGGAAAGCCTGAAATCAACAACTTGGGGTGGGCCAAATCAAAGCATCAAAGTGGGCCAAATCAGGTTGACAAAAGCATAGAGCGACTGGCGCGACAAAGGAGGCGTCTTGGGGACTTCCCAACTGCTTGGACACAGGCTGGATGACCGCGTTGTCTATCATCAGAACCAAATGCACGTTATCTCGTGTGTAGTTCTTGTGCAGTCTGTGGATGGGCAGGCCTCCCCTGGCGTGAAGCTGCGCGTTCACGTAGAGCAAACCCGCGAGCGGCAGGCTGTTGATTTCCTCATTCGTCAACTGTCGCATTTCATGCTTGGCTTTGGATGCGGCGGACGCAATTACATCAAAATCCGAAAACAGGACTATATATTTGCTAATCCCATCCTTTGCCCAAGCTGAAGCAATTTGGAATTTCCGGTTTTTGAGCCCCCTATCTAAGTAGTCGTTCCTGCTTTTGAAGCTCTGCCCGTACTTGACCGCTTCAACGATTTGTTGCTCGCTCAAAGGAGAAGCGCCGGTCGTTTGCAGAAGAAAACCAATCAGAACAAGAATGGAAAGCGAGATGTTTGCCATGGGGCCTCCTAGTCAAACGAGCCTCGGATATCTTGGGGCGACTGACGACATCCTTAAGAAAGGCTAAGAATCTCGGAGTTTTACCCGATTTGCCAGATTAGCGGTCATTTGAGTTTCCTCCCGTGGCGACCCGCGTGACTCTGAGCATCTGTCTTTCCCGTTGTCTCGCCTATCCCATCGCCACTTTGCTCTGCCCTGATTCGGACCTGGGGCAGGAGAGGGGAATCAATTCTCCCAGCCAACCCGTCGGACAAGTTATCCCTCATTCCCGAAATTCCCCCTCGGTTGACCATGCTGAGCGATGTCACAGCAACCGGCGTTCCAAACCCCCTTTCCCCGGGCCTGGCTACATGGCCAGGTAAGCCAGCTAATCTGCTCGTGGTGTTCTTGCTTGTGGGACTCTACAACTTAGCGCGTGATAAAAGAAGAGAGATTCTTCCGCGCGCTGGGCCAGAGAATCCGTGGCCTCCGAAAGAAGAAAGGGTATAGCCAGGAGGACATGATTTCTTTCGGGTTCTCTGCGCGCCATTGGCAGCAAATCGAGGCTGGTCGAAGAGGCTTTGAGAGCCAATCCTCAGGCGGAATTCTGGCAGTTTTATTTCCGCTCAGAGGAGACAAAGACCCATCACACCGTACACGCCTTTCTGCCGAAACAGCTTGTTCCTCTTGTAGAGGAATTCCTAGAGCACCATCGTCCGTACTTGATCCGAGAGCGTGATCCGGGAACCTTGTTCATCACCAGGCAGGGAACACCATTCACTGAAGACGCGCTTCGAAACCTTGTTGGCCAGATCACTCTCCGTTACACGGGCCGACGCGTGAACCCCCATTTGTTACGCGACATCTTTGCGATCAAATGGTTGGAGGACCACCCCGAGGATTACTTGACGCTGTCAAAAATCTTGTGGCATCAGGACGTGAACACCACAATCCGGATATATGGTCGCAATTTCGATGAGTCGCATGGCGCGCGCCGCGTCGAGCAATGGCTTGAGCAGCGCGGGCTGCGCTAGGCATTTATCGGGGGGAAACTATCCGTTGATGATGTTGGGACACGAACATTGGGGAGGTTGTCGGCGCGTATAGGCGAAGCATAGACAGGCAACGTGATATGGCGTGTCGCGACGATGTGAGCCATACACCATGAGCGTCCTTTTCCCGGACGACCCTCGTGGTCGGCAATGGGGGCAGCCCGAGCTGGTAGCTTAGGTATTCGACTAGCAGGTCGTTTGCATCTACTCACAGGATCGACTCAATTCGAGTGAGCTGGCGGTTTTTGACCCAATCGAAGCAGTCGAAAAGATCCTGTATGAGGCTGTACCGCCAGGGGGACGCGGTATTGAGCAATCCAGAAGTAGCGTCCTTAAACCAAGAACGATTTTTGCCAGGCACTGTCCCGACACCAAGAGAGGAATTCTGAATGCGAATGACAGCATCCGACATCTACGACCTTTATCAGCCATCTGAATGCCCATTGCGAGTCTATCTGAAACATCGTGGGGTTCCTGAGACTGAACCTAGCGAATACCAGAAAGTCCTTCAAGCGCTCGGCGCACGGCACGAGAGAAATCATCTGAATACACTTGGGCCTTTCGAGGACATTTCCCAAGGCACTCTGCCAAACCGAGCGGCACGGACAATGACCGCCGTCAGTTCAGGTGCTGCAATCATCTACCAGCCCGTCCTCATGACCGGATTCACCCTTGCTGGAGAGGACTGTGAGATCATAGGCATTCCCGACTTTCTGATTCGCAATGGGACAGGGTATCTGATCCGCGACACGAAGATCTCCCGTCATGCAGAGGAGGAGAACCACTACGAAACAGTCCTGCAACTGAATCTCTACGGTTGGCTGTTCGAACGGGTATTCAGCAGTTCACCGGCGGGACTTCAGGTGCTTCTTGGTGACGGGACTCTGCAGTCCATTGCATACGATGGCGGCGTTTCGGTAGAAGCCAAATTGCGGACAATCTATGACCTCAAGAACAGAGCCACTGAGTTTTACGAGCCTGTGGGATGGACGAAGTGCAATTCCTGCGGGTTCTTTGACCGATGCTGGCAGAATGCTGAGGCAGCCGATGATGTTGCCCGGCTGGGCGATGTCGATGAGGGCCTGGCGAGGGAATTTTACTCTCAGAATATCCTCACGGTCGAACAGCTCCTTCAATCATTCGACGCGACGACCCTCGGCGATTTTCGACGACCTTGGGGGCAGAGGATGCAGCGCGTCGGCAAGAAGGCAGAAGATATCCTAGCCAATGCCCGCGCTCTGAAATCGGGGAACGTGATCGTCATCGGCAAGCCAGCCGTGCCTCTTTCCCCCCGCCACGTTGTTTTCGACATTGAGGGCATGCCACCGCAACTCGACGAACTCGAGAAGATCTACCTCTGGGGAATCCAGGTGTTCGGGGATAGACCGAGGACCGCCATGGTGGCAGTCTCAGGGTTTGGACCTGATGGTGACAGACAAGGTTGGTACGATTTTCTAGCCAACTGCTCCACCGTGTTTGGCGAATACGGCGACTTGCCATTCCTGCATTGGCATCACTACGAGAAGACAAACCTCCAGCGCTACGTTGCGCGCCATGGCGACCCTGACGGCATTGCGGCTCGGGTGATGCGGAACCTCGTCGATTTGCTGCCCATTGCAAAGCGAGCGCTAGTTCTCCCTGCACCGAGCTACAGCCTGAAAGTCGTCGAGAAATTCGCCGGGTTTGAACGCGGACTGGAAGAAGGTGGAGGGGACTGGGCAATGGCCACCTACATCCGGGCCGTGGAGACACAAGACGAGGTTTTGCGCCAAGAACTTATGGACAGGATTATCGCCTACAACAAAGAGGACCTTGAGGGAACCTGGGCCGTGTTCCAGTGGCTGCGAAGCTTCGCTTGAATCGTCCAAGTCAATTTCCCAGAGGTACTCCGGCGCGGCAATGCCAGTCATGCTTTCCCTCGCGCGTATCGATCCTGAAGGCTTCGTTGATTCCTGCTCCGGGACCGCCCGCCAGGTGGAATACCTTCGCTGGTCAACGTGGATGTCGCCGCCCAGGGTGAAGCGGGGATAGATCGCCACGGCGTCGAGTACCAGCATGTTTTCTAGAATCTGATTGACCCAGTTGCGAAAGCTACGCTCGCGGTCCGGGCGACGAAATAGCTCAGTGAGCTTCGGGATGCGATTGTCGCTCAGGGTTTTCTGCTGCGCTTCACGGGCCGTCATGCCCGGCTGCCGCTTGACGCGGATCTGCCAGGGAAGCCTTGCGACCTGGCGCTTGCGCGTCTCGATGGCGAAGCGGAGCAACTCGTAGTTGTCCGCGAGGGCTTGAGACTGTTGAAACGACGCCGGCTCGTAGCTGCGCGGCATGATCGTGTAGTCATAGCCAACGGGAAAGTCGAGGCGGCGAATCTGAACGTCACGCGGCGCGACAGGTTGGATGAGCTGTCCGGGCCCGAGCCATTGCGTAAATCCGCCGACGATATCGAGGAAGGCGCGAGCGCCACGTCCGAGACGGCTGAGGATGCCGCTCTCGATTGGAGTTTCACGAGCTGGCGGTGAAGAACGGGGCATTTGGGCAGCAGCGGGTCGCGACCACCGCTGCCCTGGTCACAGCTGGCCGAGCCGGGACCGAGAGTTCACCATTCACCAATTAGTATTCTGAGGCGAGGTTTTGTGCTGTCAAGCGTGATTAAGAGACGTATTTGACCCAATTTGCTAACTCGTTGGAAGGAAGGCAGAAAACCCTGCAACGCCTTGTAGGTCAATGAGTTTCCGAGTTGTGGCGAGTTGAATTGAGTTGCACCAAAATCGGCGCAATTGCACAAGGGGTCCCCACAAAAGTCCCCACAGTTGGCGAGTACTCGCCGGGTGTAAATTCATGTCCCTTGAGGCCATGTTGGTGGCTCGGTACTTCCATCCGCCGACGTGTATTCAAGATTTCCGCCCAATGGTACTAGAGGTGTCAAGGGGTGGTGGTCTTTGAAGAACTCACCAACAAAGAAGTTCACGCTGTGGTCCGGGTTGAACGTGATATTCAGAGCCTCACACCCTGATTCCGTTCTCCGGTAGACCGAATCAAGCTTATTGGGCCAATGGATTCTAAATCCAATCAGGAACCCATTCGCTTCGATTAGAAACT
>JALHUF010000249.1 GCA_022866195.1 Terriglobia bacterium | reverse complement strand
ATAGAACAGCTCCCTCATTCTTTCTGCGGCCTTACTTCGGTCAAGTACGAAATCAATTTTGTCCGCACCGACAACCTGGTATTCCCCCTTTACCATGAAGATCATGGTCGTAGCTACGCAGAAATAATAGGGCTCTCTATAAATTGGTCGCCGGATCCTTTGTTTGTTCTTCTCGAAGACTTCACGGTGGACATAGCAACCGGTTCCACAGATCGTGCCATCATGTGGTATGAGTTTCGCCAACGCGATGACCTTGCGATCCCTCTCTGCTTCCTTCCATCCCTCAAATGACCCCTTCAATCCCAGAGCATCATTTAGCCTGAAGTAATCTATCTTCGGGTCTGCATTTAATATCTCTTGCCACTTTTCAGAAAAAGAATCCCACCGGTCAGAACGCGCCATCCATCCAGACACCAGAAATGGACATTCGCTTCCGCTTTCATCCAAGTAGACCCTTTGGATTACCACAACGGGACCCTCAAGCGGATTGTGCGTACACGCGTTGTTGAGCATGTGCGCGATCTTTAGGCATCGCACAATCCTACCACGGCCAGGACCGCAAGCTGCGGGGCGGGCGTGCTCCGAGCTGTGGCACCACCATCGTGGCCATGCTGGCGCCCCCTACTTATACGCCGGGATCCCCGTGACCCGCTCGCCGATGATGAGCGTGTGCATGTTGTCGGTGCCCTCGTAGGTGAAGACGGACTCCAGGTTGCACATGTGGCGGAAGATGGGGTACTCGTCGGCGACGCCGTTCGCGCCCAGGATATCGCGCGCGGCGCGGGCTACGTCGAGCGCGATCTTGACGTTGTTCCGCTTGAGCATCGAGACGTGCGCGAAGTCGGCCCGGCCTTTGTCCTTCAGACGCCCCACCTGCAAGGCCAGCAATTGCGCCTTGGTGATTTCCGTAATCATGTCGGCGAATTTCGCCTGGATGAGTTGATGTGAGGCGATGGGCTTGTCGTCCCATTGCTTGCGGATCTTGGCGTACTCGAGCGATTCGTTGTAGCAGGCCATGGCGGCGCCAATCGCGCCCCAACCGATGCCGTAACGTGCCTGCGTCAGGCAACTCAGGGCGGGCTTCAGCCCCAACGCCTTCGGGAACATATTGCTGGCGGGCACGCGCACGTCCTGGAGTGAAAGGCTGGAAGTGACCGAGGCGCGCAGCGACCATTTGCCTTTGATGTCTTCTGCCGTGTAGCCCGGCGTGCCTTTCTCCACCAGGAAACCTCGGAAGCCCTCGTCAGTGCGCGCCCAGACCACGGCGACGTCGGCAATCGTGCCGGAAGTAATCCAGGCCTTCTCGCCGTTCAAAACGTAGTGGGCGCCATCCTTCACGGCCCGGGTGCGCATGCCGCCCGGATTCGAGCCGAAGTCGGGCTCAGTCAAACCAAAGCAGCCGATGGCCTTGCCCTGCTGGAGCGGCGGCAGCCACTTCTCCTTCTGCTCCTCCGAGCCGTATTCCTTGATGGGATACATCACGAGCGCGCCTTGCACCGAGACGAAACTCCGGAGCCCGCTATCGCCGCGTTCCAGCTCCTGCATGATGAGGCCGTAATCAACGTTCGACATCCCCGCGCAGCCGTAGCCTTCCATGTTGGCGCCGTAGAAGCCCAGCTCCGCCATCTGCGGCACCAAATGCATGGGGAACTTGCCTTCCCGGTTCCATTCCTCGATGTGCAGCAGGACTTCGTTGTCCACAAACTCGCGCACCGTCTGGCGCACCAATTTTTCTTCGTCGCTGAGTAGCGAGTCAATTTCCATGAAGTCCACACCATGAAAAGGGAACATAGCAACACCTCGTGGGGCCCGTGCCTAGATCGTGCGTCTGAGTTCTGCCGTAGCCCACTCAATTCTCCCACCTCAAGGTGACGGACCTCAAGGGGAGCCTTTGAAGGAGGGACGGAACGACCGCGGGGTATTGGGGGATGGGCAAACTTGTGGATAGAACGAGGGGTAGCACCTACCTTTGCTGGGCCGATTAAGGGGACTAGAGATCCTCATGAGCATCGATGCCAAACGAGCAACGGCCAGCCTCAACGCAACTTGAAAGCCACACCCACAGTAAAGACTAGGCTGTGCTGCCTGGGTACATCCCGGACGGGTGGCAGCGGCGGAGCCTCTGGTATCTGAATAAATGGATAGTCCCACTTCCCGGCTCCCGAAACATGGTAGCGCACGTCGAAAGTGAGACCCAGGCGCTTGGACCGATTCGGTCTCAGGCCCGTGCCGATGTTGAAGTCCCACGCCGTTCCGGCTGGGAGAGGGTCATAGCCGCCTCCGCCCTGCCCCGCAAATATCCGCCTTCGGTCGCCTGTGCGCACGAAACCGAGGCCGGGGGAAACGTAGAACCTGGTGCTTCGTGATTGGGCAAAAATCAGGTCTGCGGTGCCGAAAAAGACATTCAGATTAACGGAGCGCAGAATGAGGTCAGCGCCCGGCAGCCAAGGGACCGTGGTTGCGCGCGCCTGCGTGCTGTAAAGCCAGTTCGCGCTAACATCCAGGCGCTCGAACAAACCGAAGGTCAAGCGGCTTCCCAAGGCTGCTCTTGTGGGCGAGTCGTAGGCCGACCCCAAGCCCGTTAGGCCTCCGGCATAGAGCTCAAGCTCGGCTGTCAGCGGAACCCGCTTCATGCCGGCAAAGGGATTCACCAGGGACACCGGGTCACCCGCCAGCGCAGGCGCGCTCGTCAGCAGCGCGAGGAGACAGAAGCACTTGATGTCAACTCTGGGCAACATACTCCACCTCCCGCCCGATCTTAAGCGGCGACTCGTGTTCTTGAGTGGCCCATCGGCGTCCTAGTTCGAGCCGCCGGAGAAATAGAAGACGGCAGTCGGGACGACAGAGAAGTAAGGGCAAGCATAACACCCAGGTGGCCCTTGATCCAGCGGACACCTTCGGGTCTGCGGTTTTTGCTGCCTTTGGACCACCGTGGACCGAACGTCCGCGCCACCTTGCTGAACCGCTTTTGCATTGCGTGCCCGCGGCATATAATCCCAACGCTATGGACGAACGCACGCGGCTGACCGCGATGGTGAAGGCAGCGGGTTGAGCGGCCAAGCTGAGTCCAAGTATTTTGGACTCGATTTTGGCCAAGCTGCCCAAGCCCACCGACCCTAATGTCCTGATCGGCTATGACACCGCCGACGACGCGGGAGTGTATCAACTCACGCCCGATGTCGCACTCGTACAGACGGTCGATTTCTTCACGCCCATCGTGGATGATCCGTACACCTTCGGCCAGATCGCCGCCGCCAACGCCTTGAGCGACGTTTACGCGATGGGTGCGCGACCGATTTCCGCGCTTTCCATCGTGGGTTTCCCCAACAAACCGGACGGGATTGACGTCCTGGAAAAGATTCTCCAGGGCGGCCACGCGAAGATGCAGGAAGCCGGCTGCGCGGTGATTGGCGGCCACTCGATTGGTGACGAGGAGATCAAGTTTGGCTATGCGGTCACAGGCCTGGTGAATCCTCAGCGCGTGCTCTCGAACGCCGGGGCACGGCCGGGCGACCGGCTGGTGCTGACCAAACGCCTCGGCACCGGCATCATCGCGACGGCGCTGAAGCAAGAACGCGCCAGCGAAGCCGCCCTCGCCGCCGCCGTCGAGTCCATGGTCACGCTCAACCGGGCCGCGAGCGAAGTCGCGCTGGAGTTCTCGGTGCACGCTCTCACGGATATCACCGGCTTCGGCGTGCTCGGCCATGCGCGCGAAGTGGCCGTGGCCAGCGGGGTGAGCCTGGTGCTTGAGGCGGCACGCGTCGAACTGCTGCCCGAGGCCCTCGACTATGCGCGCCAGGGCTTCCTCCCCGGCGGGCTGAAACGAAACGCCGAGTTCCTTTCCGGCTGCGTGGAGTTCGTGGCGAGTGTTCCGGAGGAGGTTCGGAACCTGATGTATGACCCGCAAACCTCCGGCGGGCTGCTGCTCTCCATAGGCGCAGCCGATGCTGCCCCGCTCCTTGAGGCTCTCCGCGCGCGCGATATCATCGCGCAGGAGATCGGCGCAGTCATCGAGAAGACGAAGCCTCTGATCCAGGTTCAATGAGCACCGACGCCCCGGCAGCCTCCCGATTCGGCATGGCCTGGGTTGGCTTGACCCTCGCTTTGGCAGTCCACGTCGCGGACGAAGCCCTGACGGGCTTCCTCGCAGTATACAACCCTACCGTCCAGGCAATTCGCCGTCTGGTCCCACTTCTACCTCTGCCCGTGTTCACGTTCAGGCTTTGGCTGAGTCTGCTGGTTGCGGCGGTCTGCGTGCTGCTCGCCCTCGCGGTCTTCTCCTTCCGGGGCGCGCGCTGGATGGTGCCGCTGGCGTATGTT
>JALHUF010000026.1 GCA_022866195.1 Terriglobia bacterium | reverse complement strand
GCTCATCTGGTGGCTGACGCCGCGCCTGCTGCGCAAGATGGCCTAGCGCCGCGCGGACGAGTCTGAAACCCGCCTGCCGACAACGCGCGCCGCCACAAGCTGACCAAAGGGCATCGCTCCATCACGTTGTAACTTCGCTTGAGTAAAGGTAGACTGGGTCTCGGCTCCAAGTGCCGTTCGATGCCCATAATCACTCCAGGTGAGAATGCCTCCCGGGGGCGGGCATGAGTATGAAACCGCTCCCCGAAGGTCACCCGAGGCGCTTCCCATGGACGAGGTAAATGAGACCGCCGCAGCCCCCGAGGCCCCGGCGGTTCCGGAGGCGGCAGCGCCTCCCGCAGAAGCAGAACCCGTCGATGCGTGGAAGAAGGTACGCAAGCTGGCCATCAGACAGCTCGACCGCTTCATGTCGCTCGAGCCCAAAGTGCTGCGAGGCGACGACCCGGACGCCATCCACGACCTCCGAGTAGCCAGCCGGCGTTTGCAGCAAATCCTCGGCCTGCTTTATCCAAGACCCCGGCCCGCGGAGATTCGCAGGCTGCGGCGCAAGATTCAACGCTGCCGCGGCGTGCTGGGAGAAGTCCGCAATTGCGATGTCCAACTCCTGCGCGTCGAGAGGACTCTGGCGAGCAAGCGGACGGCGCGCCGGGAAAGCTGGGAGGCCGTGCGTCACTACCTGCGCCAGCGACGTTCGGAGAACTTTGACAAGGCCGTGCGCAAACTCAGCAAGGTGAATCTGGCCGTCTTCTACGTGCAACTCAGGGACCATCTGGTCCCTCACCCGGGCCGCGGCGAGCCGGCCGAAGGCCTCAGCTCAGAGAAATTCTACGAACGCGTGGGCGAGGCGCTGGCCCGCGTGTGGCATGGTATGGAGGCGCAGGTGGCGCAGTCTCACCGCGACGCAAACGCGGCCGTCATCCACGGTGTGCGCATCGCCGCCAAGCGTGTCCGCTACCTCATCGAGGTGATCCGCGAGTTTCAGGCCCCCGAGGCGGCGCGGACGCTGGCCCGGCTGCGTGCGCTCCAGCGGCTCTTGGGAGACTGGCACGACCTGGAAGTGTTGGAGCAGATGATGATCGAGATGGTGGCCCGCCCGGAGTTTCTCCGCGACCACCTGAACCTCGCCATGGGAGTCGAAAGGCTCATCCTGCGCAACCGGGCCAACAAGCAGGGTTACCGGCAGAAGTACTCGCGGGTGACCATGGATTCCGGGGACTATCAGCAGATCAAGGATTGGGTGGCAGAGCTGTTGGCCTCGCCGGCCGCCGCCTTCAGAAGGATTAAGGATTGAGAATTGATGATGGAAGATTGAAAACCATCAATCCCCCATCCTCAATCAACAATCCTCAAGCGACAATTTCTACTCCCCCGCCGCAGTGACCTTATTCGGAGCGGGCGCCTCGACTACCTTGGCTTCTCCGGCTTCCTCCGCCTTCGCCGCCTCCTCCACTGTCTCTTTCGGGCGAGGCACGGCAAACAAGGGCTCCCGCGGCTCCCCGCTCAAGACGCGCGCAATTCCGGCCCGCAGGCGCTCGAAGACCGTGCGGATATCCGCGGAAGCATCGACCACATCAAAGGCAAATTCCTCTCCCAACACGTCAAACTGCGCCAGCAGCGCCGTCTGATACTTGCGGAAACTCTCGTACATGTCCTCGCTGGGGTGGAGGTCCATGCCGGATTCCCAGTAGTCGAACCCGCGGGAGAAAACTACCCGGGGAATGAGGTCATCAACCCCTATGCGCAGATAAAAGACCGCGTCGGGTTTCGGGGCAAAGCTGTACACCTGGCGGATCCAGGCCGGATCGATGCCGCGCACGATGGCCCGCGCCATAAGCGAATAGGTGTAGCGGTCCGTGAGCACCACAAAGCCCGCGCGCAATGCGGGGATGATTTCGTTCTCCAGGCGGTCGGTGAAATCCGTGGTGTAGAACAGGCTCAGAGTGATGCGACCGAGCGTGTGTCCTTCCTTGGCCTGCTTGATGCCCCCGCCTGCCAGCGACGAGCGAGTCATGCCGGTTTCCAGCACAGCCCGGCCTTGCTGCTCCAGCCACGGCTTCAGCAGGTTAATCTGCGTGGACCGACCCACGCCGTCGGTGCCCTCAATGACGATGAGCTTGCCCGTCAGATCCACCAGGTTCATTCCCGGCAGCACCACTCCATAGGTCTCTCTCACGGCGACACCCTCAATCGCTTGGCTTGCGCGAGCTTGGCCTTCACGATCTGCCGCATCTGCACCTGCTGCTCTTCGATGGCCAGGGTCGCATCCACGACGGTCAAGTCAAACTCGGGGACCATCTTCTCGTACTCTTCCAGAATGCGCCCCTGGAAAATGCGGAAACTCTCTTCCGGCTCGTCGGCGAGCTCCAGGTCCATCCCCGCCTCGTAGAACTTGAGGCCCGTCCGGCCGTCCAGGATCCGCTTCATGGCCACATCCAGCGGGACGCGAAAGTAGAAAGCCCCCGTGGGCTTGACGGCAAAACTGTAGAGGTCCCGCACCCACTTGGGGTCCATCCCGCGCACCACGTCGCGGGCAAAGGCGGTATAGATGTAGCGGTCGCAGAGCACCACCGCTCCGGCCTTGAGCAACGGAATGATGTTGTGCTCCATGCGGTCAGCGAAATCCGTCGCATGGATCAAGCTGAAAGTGGCCGGGGTGAGCATCTGCTTCTTCTTCCCCCGCCGCGTGGTTTCCTTGACCAGCGGCGAGGAGTTCCACTCGCTGAACACCGTGCCGTAGCCCTCCGCCTGCAACCACTGGTGGAGAAGCATCAATTGCGTCGATTTGCCGGAGCCGTCAATTCCCTCGACAATGAAAAGCTTGCCGGGGAAACGATGCTCACCATAGCGCTTCATGAGGGAACTCCCAGGAGGTCAGGGGCAGCCTTTAGGAAACCTTAGTCTACCACAGCAGATACCCCCGCGAAAGCGAAGGCCAAGCGAAAAACCAGCAGCGCCGTCAAGCCCCCGTGGTCCCATCCTGCCCGCTGGCCGTCCGACATATCCATTGCGTTTTCAATGGCTTACAACAGATGAGGCGTCCCCCGTTCTACTTTCTCGTCGCCTCCCACTTTAGCCCTGACACCCCACACCTCAAACCTGCCCTTTGCAGGAGCCGCAAGATTGGCAAATCATGTCTTGCGCGTTATGCGTTCTGACACCCGACACCTGAAACCTGCTCTCAGAGCGGGAAATTCATGCGGCGCAGGAGGGCCTGGAAGCGCGACCCTGCAGGCTGCAAGTTGAGGCTCACGGCGCTGGCTTCGTCCCAGCCAATAGGTTCCGAAACCTGGGGTCGTCTCGTAGTTTGGCGAACTCCGGATTTGCCTGAATCTCGAAGTGCGGATAGCCAACCTGGATCGTTCGCTCCAAATAGTCCAACGCTTTTTCTCGATCCCCGATCACACTTGAAACCTCCGCCGCGCTGAACAACACATTCACCTCGCTGGGCGCGATGGCCAAGGCTTGGCTGAGCAGTTCGCGTGCCCGCCGGGCGTCGCCTGTTTTCGCGTGGTATTGCGCGAGGTTGCGCAGGACTTCGGCGTCGCGCGGGTTGACTGCCAACCGTTGCTTGGCTAGAGCTATGGCGCGGGTATAGGTTTCCTTAGCCTGACTCTGCTTCCCGGGTATCCAGCGATAGGCGTCAGCCAGGTTTCCCCACAGTGAATAATCCTGAGGATTTAACTCGGCAGCTTTTTCGAACATGGACACGGATTGGGCATAGCGCCCCTTAAAGAAGTAAATGACCCCGAGATTGCTATATGCAGCCCCATAGGGTGCGATTTCGACAGTACGCCGGAACATCTCGGCCGCCCGGTCAAGCTGGCCTAACATGTAGTAGGCTGTACCGAGATTGTTATAGCCGAACCGATTATCCGGGGTCAGCTCAATTATCCGCTGAAACATAGTGATCGCCTTCTCATAGCGGCCGTGCGAAATGTAGAAAACCCCTGCCGCGTTGTAGTTGCTCCAGTATGAGGGGCGCAATTCGATGGCCCTCTGGAAGGTCTGCTCTGCAGCCTGCAATTGGCCCAAGCGTGCGTGGGCATTGGCTAGCCCCCGGCAGGCATCGTCGCTCGTAGGTTCGCTTTCCAGCGCACTTCGAAATTCTCTCACCGCTTTCTCGTGCTGCCCGGTTTGGTTGTAGAGGCTTCCGAGGCAGATGTGGCCCGCCGCCAGCTTCCCGTCCAAGCTCACGGCTCTCTCGCAGGCCTCGCGCGCCATATCGACCGACTGTGCCTCCATCTTTTCCTGGTATTTCGCGAGGTAGCTTCTCCCCAGGCCAGCCTGGGCCAGCGCGTAGTTCGAATCCTCTCTCAGCGCTTTCTGGAAGAGAGTGATGGCATTCCCAATGTTCTCCGGACGCTCGTAACGCTGGAGGTACCCCAACCCCTGCAAGTAGAAGTCATAGGCGGTGAGCACATTCGTGCCATGGGCGGTCAGCTCCTTGGCTTCTTGGGGTCGAACTTCCACGTCCAGCATTTCGACGGCACTTTCGACTACCCGGTCCTGCAGCGCGAACAAGTCGCTTGCCGCCGCGGTAATGGTGTCGCTGCGCAGTTGTTGCGCGCGGCGCGTATCGACGAGACTGAGGTTGATCCGCACGGTATCTCCCGAGCGTTGCCAGCTTGCCACCAATGCCAGGTTGGCTCCCAACTCCGTGCGGGCCCGGGCAATCCCGTCCACGTGACGCGCGCGGACCTCGCTGGCCGGCGGCACCAGGAGGGAAGGGATCCGCGCCAACTTGCTCGTCACGGTCTCTGTCAAGCCATCGCAATACACTTGGTTCTCCCCTCCTCCTATGGCCTGGAAGGGGAGCACCACCAAGTTCTTCTGCACAGGCATAGGGCTCAGCCCTACCCAACGGAGAAGCGATTGGCGCAAGAGAGGCACTGCGGCGACCGCCAGAACCACTGCCACGGCGAACGCGCTGATGAGAGCCCACCGTGCGCGCCGGCCTAGTCGCTGGGGAGTCGGATATGGCTGCGGCATCGGCAGGGCTCGTCCCGACTCTGTGTCGCGCTTCAGGCGCTTCAGGTCGGCACGAAGCTCGGCCGCCGTCTGGCAGCGCATGTCGCGGTCCTTCTCCAGCGCCTTGTTGATGATGCGCTCCAAATCTGGAGGTACTTCAGGATTCAGGCTCAGCGGCGCAGTCGGCGCCTGAGTCAGAATTGCGGTGAAGATGACCGCCGTCGTGGTACCGCCGAACGCCTGCCGCCCCGTGGCCATCTCGTAGAGCACGGCGCCAAAACTGAACAGGTCGGTGCGAGCATCGAGTTCTTCGCCGCGCGCCTGCTCCGGGGACATGTAGGCCACCGTCCCCATCGCCACGCCGGGGCTGGTGAGGTGCTCGGGTTCGATGGAGGCCGTGGGCAGATCCTGAGACCCTTCGCTGGCGCTCAGGGTGACACCCCCCTTGATGTCATGCTGAGCGGAGCGAAGCATCTGGGGTGTCAGCTTCGCTAGCCCAAAATCGAGAATTTTCGCTTCGCCGCGATTGGTCACAAAAAGGTTCGCGGGCTTGATATCGCGATG
>JALHUF010000248.1 GCA_022866195.1 Terriglobia bacterium | reverse complement strand
TGATTCGTTTCACACCACGCACGGCCGGGCCATTCCCTTCGCCACAGGATTGAAGCTGGCAAATCCTGAGCTGACCGTCGTGGTCTATAGCGGTGACGGCGACCTGATTGCCATCGGCGGAAATCATTTCATCCACGCCGCACGTCGCAACGCTGACCTGAAGGTCATCTGCGTAAACAACTTCATCTACGGCATGACCGGCGGCCAGGTGGCGCCCACCACGCCCGTCGGCGCCGTCGCCACGACTTCGCCTTACGGATGCTTTGAGCGGCCGTTCAATCTGCCTTACCTGGCGGAATCTTCCGGCGCGGTCTACGTGGCCCGCTGGACGGTCTTCCACGTCCGTCATATTGCGCGCTCCATGGTTGAAGCCTTCAACAAGAAGGGATTCTGCTTCATCGAAATCATTACTCCCTGCCCTACGCTCTACCTGCGCCGCAATCGCTTGGGGGACAGCCTGGACGCCATGCGCTTCTACAAGCAGAAAAGCGTCATCAAGAACGGCGCCAACACCAAAGACGTGGACATTGGTTTTCAGAGCGAAATCGTGGTGGGGAAATTCGTGGATATCGAGAGGCCGACCCTGCTCGAGAGCATGGATCAACAACTCCGCCAGACACTCAAAGAACGCTACGCCGGCCCCGGAGGGCACTGATGAATCCCACCGAGATCCGTATCGCAGGTTTTGGCGGCCAGGGCGTAATCCTCGCGGGCATGGTGATTGGCAGGGCGGCCACCATCTACGACGGTAAGCATGTGACCCTCACCCAGAGCTTCGGCCCGGAAGCCCGCGGCAGCGCTTGCAGCGTGCAGTTGATTGTCTCCCCTGAACCGATTCTCTATCCCTACCTGACGCGGCCGGACATTCTGGTGGTGATGTCCCAGGAAGCTTGCACGCGCTTCTGCCCCGAAGTCAAACCTCGCGGACTCCTGCTCTACGAGCAAGACCTCATCAAACTCAGCAAGAAGTGCGCCCCTGATGTAAGGACCTTCGGCATTCCCGCCACGCGCCTGGCTGAGGAACTGGGCCGCAAGCTGGTTCTCAACTTGGTCATGGTGGGGTTTGTCACGGCCGTGACCTCTCTCGTTACCCCTGAAGCTGTCCGCAAGTCCGTGCAGGATTCCGTACCGAAGGGGACCGAAGCCCTCAACCTCGCCGCATTTGAAAAAGGCTTCGAGTACGGCCGGGCACAGCTCGCCGGCGCAGCCAGCGCGGCCTAGTGGGGTGCTGAAAAAGTTTTTTGGCATGTCATTCTGAGCGAAGCGAAGAATCTCGCGGAGAGTAGTCAAAAGTCGAAGGTCGAAAGTTAAGAGCAGAAACTCCTTCCTTTCGACCTTGAACTGTCAACCTTCGACTGCTCTTCCGAGATCCTTCGTCGTCCCGATCTGATCGGGACTCCTCAGGATGACAACCCCCGGGGGCTTTTTCAGCATCCTCCCAGCTTTCATTCCACCCAACTTGACCAGGCAAGAAGGCGGGAGTAGACTTAGCTCTGCGTGCGCCTGTAGCTCAGATGGATAGAGCGGTTGCCTCCGGAGCAACAGGTCGCAGGTTCGAGCCCTGCCAGGCGTACCAACCTTTCCTCTAACCAATCCCGCACAGCGCGGCACAGCTCAGTTTGCCACCGTCAGAGCCACATCAAACGCTCCGCGGCGGCAAAGCGGGAGTTTATGGGGCGCACAGGCTACCGGCACGGCCGGCCCGGATATATCGTGGATCACATTATGCCGCTGCCATGCGGCGGAGCGGATGATCCTTCCAACATGCAGTGGCAGAGCAGAAACGAAGCAAAGGCCAAGGACAGATGGGAGCGAAAAGGGTGCAGGTAAAGCCCGCGGCGGATGGTTAATTCAATTGCTGAGCGGTTCTCCTCGCTCCACCTTCAGGGCGCGTGCCAGATCACCTTGTCGTCCTTGCCGAACAGCGTTACGGCGGCGGCGCTAGTCTTGTGGCTTTCACCGGTCTTGATTGTTTCGGTCTGTATGACCCCGACGACAGCTTTGAACCCTTGCGCATCCGTCACAAAAAAGTTGTCCTCGGTGAGTCCAGCGCGGGGCTTCCCGGCACTGTCGGTCAACGCCAAGCCGGGACCATCGGCTGTTACGGCGAGCCCAGCGCCGGTCTTCCCGGCGGTGTCGGTCAACGCCAAGCGGGAACCGTCGGCATCTACGGCGAGCGAAGCGCGGAGCTTCCCGGCGGCATCGGACAACACCAAGCCGGGACCTGCGGCTCTTACGAAGAGCCCCGCGTGGGAGTTCCCGGCCGCATCGGACAACGCCAAGAGGGGACCGTCGGTCGTTGCGCCGAGCATAGCGCGGGTGTTCCCGGCGGGGTCGTACAAGCGCAAGTCGGGACCGTCGGTCCCTACGATGAGTATAGCGCGGGGGTTCCCGGCAGCGTCGTACAACGCCAAGAAGGGCTGTCCAGCCTCTACTGTCCAAACGCCGCGCAGCTTGCCCGCCTTGTCGCGCAGCTCCAGGCGGTGCACGACCAGCGTGTCGTAAGTGGCCGCCTGCACAGCCTGGGTTGGCGCGGCGCTGAGCGGCTTGCGCGGAGCCTGAGCGAGGAGGAAGCCCGAGCCCGCGATAAGCAGGAAAAGAAGGCCCAGACGCTTCCAAAAGCGGTTTTGTCTCTCCAACTTCGCCAGGCGGATCTCAAGCTCCGCCAGGGATGGTGTGTAGCTGTTCATGCGTGCTCCTTTCCGAAACGTTTGGCGACTCCCGCCGGGAGAGCCACATGGAATGCCCGTACTTCACGAAACGCGGCCTACTGGGGGGCTAATCTCGGTCGGGGTGACCTCTGAGCCTTGACTTTGGACTCATATGGCTGGCGGGCTTGCTGGAGCGAAGCAGCCTGTTGAATTCGGCCAGCACTCGCTCGCGCCAGCGAACCACCCTCAGAACGGCTCGGGACTCCAGGGCGGACTCGGGGCGAACCCCCTCGGCGTAAGCCCGAAAGACGGTTTCGATTTTAGGTGGGACAGCTATCAACTGGCGGATACTTTTAAGGGAAGTGCTGGCTCCATGCCGGCCAACCATTTTGACTAAGCTTGCGGCTTCGATCCGCACCGCAGGCAACTTTGGCCACGCCACACCGAAGCCGATGATTTCCTGATTAGCCGCCTGGAGGACGGGAATATGCGTCCAGTGGTATGCCACACACCCATGGTTAGCACCGCGGCGGCGCCAATGTCAAGGCTTCACGGGCTGAGCAAGTCGGTAGAGCGCGTTCAAGGGCAGAGAGAGCGTCCGCTGGAGTGGGCGCCAACAATGAGGCTGGTGAGAACTGTCAGAATCGGCGGCTTGACCTGTTGGTCACCCCCACAGGTGGGCGCCGCCAAGCCGGGGCTAGGGAACTGCGTCAGCAGGCGAGGTCTGCGCTACACCGGGCGATTCGTTCGATGCCGAGTGGTCTGGAGGCGAGTCAAGACCGGAGGCGTTTGACCAAGGTGACGCGCCGACCGGAGCGCGAGATGCGGACGCGGTCCATAAGTTGCCGCATCAAGAAGAGGCCGGGCCCGTGGTTGCCCTCAATGCGGGTCGAGCATCGCGTGCTCATGTAGCCCACCATGAGCTGATAGCTGCATGCGCGTTTGAAGTGGGATGATCAGAGCAGGACGCTACCGTCAACGAATCCTCCAGCTATCAGTCGCCGGCCCTGCAGACGACACCCACGCTGTCGCCACCGAGCTTCTCGTCTATGCGGTAGTGTGAGACGGTCCGGCTCAGCATCGGGGCCTACTTTTCAGGCGCTTATTAGGTCGCGCCTGGAGGCGAGCTAGCGCGCGGTGTCATAGATTTGGCGGGGGAACGATGACTGCAAAGGATGGCCTACTGAAAATTACCGATCAGGATCACGTCGCGAGACGCAGTGCCGCGGGCGAGGGCGAGCTGCTTACCGTCGCCCGACCAGGCAAAGGAGAAGATCTGCCCTGATTTGAAATTCGTGATCTGCTTTGGCGGGCCTCCTGCGAGCGGCTGACGCCATATGTTAGAAACGCCACCGCGGGTCAAGAAGTAGTCCAGTGCTTTCCCCTCTGGCGCCCACCGAAATCCTGCCGCACCAGTGGGGAGATCGAACCTATACAGGGGCTCCCCACCACTGAAAGGAACCACAGTTAGGACGCTAGGGCTTGACGCCGTAGCTCCCCAAGCTATATATGCGAGCAGCTTGCCGTCCGGGGAGACTTGGGCTCGGGGGCTGTTCCGATTTTGGACTTTCAACTGCGTTGGCGTGCCACCCTGAATAGGTATTCGCCACACGCTCATGTCATTGGCCCGGCCATACAACACCCATTTGCCATCTGGGGAACATGTCGGAAAGCCAGCAAGTCCTTCGTTCGTCAACTGCGTCGGATTGGAACCGTCCGCGTCCATTCTCCACACGTTCACTTTCTGATTCCGGTAGGCCGCAAAGACAAGGAAGCGCCCGTCCCCGCAGGCTGTAGGGAAGTAATTGTTGCCTTCGCTCGGCGTCAGCAACGTTTGCTTGCTGCCATCCGGCCGCACGGCGAGTAGTTCTCCGTTCCAGTTATGATAAACGATCCCACCGTTAGGCATCCAAGAGGGGCCAAATACTGCCGGGCCTCCCGAGGTGATCTGGCGGGCGCGCGAGGCGTCCCCGGTGGGCGCCACCCAAAGGTCGGAAGCCGTCGTGCTTTCGACGGCAACCAGGGTCTTGCGATCCCGGGTCAAGTCAAGAGAGTAAGTTTGGTAGTCCAGGAGATCGTTAGTAAAACGGCGTGCTTCTCCGCCGGGAAAGGAGATGTGCCAGAGCTGTCCGCGGAAACCCTGGGAAGGGTCTGCTATTGCCGCCAGCAGGCCGCTCCCATCCGCCAGCCAGCGAGCCTGCCCCACCGGGTTCAGGCTCGAGTAGATTTCGCCCCGCGTTCCGTCGGAGACCGCGATGGCCCAGACCACGCCCCGCAGTCCCTTCCTGACCTCCGTAGTCGTGACAGCAATTGTTTTCCCGTCCGGTGACCAGGCGGGCCCGAAAAAGTACCCCATCGCGACAACCGCCGGGAGTCTGGCCAGCAGCCGTTCTCCGCTCCCGTCCACCTGAGCCACCAGGAGGTTGGCTTCATTCTTATCAGGAACTCCTCTGACAAAAGCGAATTGCCTGCCGTCGGGGGAGAAGCTGATGGGGGCATCAATATCGCGGACGAGTTGGCGTGGTGTGCCTCCCAGCACTGGCATCTGGAAGAGGTAGTTGTAAAGTAGGGTGCGCTTGTCGGAGCGGACGAAGTAGATGTAGTTTCCGTCCGGGGAGAAAGTCAGCCCGGCGAAATTGACCACATCCGGAGGCAGGATTTGGACATCGCTGCCGGTGGCTACCTGGCGCACATTCAGACTCTGCTTTTCTCCTTCCTGGAGTACGTAGACCACGTATTGCCCGTCGGGAGAAACTGCCACATCCATCGCCTTGCCGCTCTGTGTGAGCCGGACGATCTTCATGTTCTGGAGGTTCAATTCGCTCTTTCGTGTGCTCAACTTGTAGAGGCTATAGCCAAGCCCCCCGAGCAACAGTACGAAGAAGCCGGTAAACAGGCCCACCGCAGGTCTGTGTTGTTTGGCCTCGCTGAGAAGGATAGCGGCGCTCGAGGACGGGGCGGCAGATGGCTGCGCAGCTACCTCTGCTGCTGTTAAGGCTGCAGTACCCACAACCGATTTCCGGCCTGAGCTGGTATCGCGCTTCAGGCGCTTGAGGTCAGTGCGAATTTCGCCCGCACTCTGGTAGCGCAAATCGCGATCTTTCTCCAGGGTCTTGGTGATGATTCGTTCCAACTCGGCAGGACACTCGGGATTCAGCCGCAGCGGGGAGGTTGGCGCTGCATGCAGAATGGC
>JALHUF010000247.1 GCA_022866195.1 Terriglobia bacterium | reverse complement strand
GACGCTGCGCCGTGCCCGGGCTACCTCCTGAGCGATAGGGGCGGGTACTCTGAACATCCACAGCAGCAGGCCTCCTATCGAAAGGCCGAAAACCAGCGCCAGGAGAATTCCCAGGGGGCTAAGCACGAGCGTGTTATTTGCCGCCAGCGCCACTGGCACGTTTCCGCAACTCCCTTCTCGCCAACCAAAGGCGATGGACACCGAAAGCCAGCGTAACTATCCCGAGGATTGCACCTACGGCCGGCACCTGCCCCCTGTAGTACCGAGCCAGGAGTACAACGCCCAGCACACAAAACAGAACGCCGTTGAGCAGCAGCCAGCGGTCTCGCCAGGATATACCGGCCGGAACCATCGGCTCCGATTCCTCCCTCCTGTGCCTGCTTCTAGCTTGCCAGATTCATGAGCAGATGGACAAGTGTCCGGACGGCCGCGCCTGTGGGTCCCTTAGCCAGGTCCGGTTTCTCCTCATTCGACCAACGCGTGCCGGCGATGTCCAAATGCACCCAGGGAGTGTCGCCCGCGAATTCGCCCACGAACATGGCCGCGGTGATGGCTCCGCCGAAACGCCCGCCCGTATTGGCCAAGTCGGCGATCGCACTCTTGTACAGCTCCCGGTAGTCGTCGTCGAGGGGCATCTGCCACATCTTTTCGCCTGCCGCCGCCGCGCTGGCCAGGACGCGGTTGACCCACTCCTGGTTCCAGCCAAACACCCCGGTGGTGGTGTTGCCCAGCGCAATGGTAATCGCGCTGGTGAGCGTCGCGGCATCGATCAACACCGTGCAGCCCAGTTGCTTGGCGTAGGTCAGCGCGTCGGCCAGGAGCAGGCGACCCTCAGCATCCGTATTCAGGATCTCAATTGTCTTGCCAGACATGGACGTAACCACGTCGCCGGGCTTGGCAGCCTTGCCGCTGGGCATGTTCTCCGTCGCGGGCACTACCGCCACCACCCGGAGGCGCGGCTTCAGTTGCGCCAAGACCTGCATCACCGCCAGCATGGCCGCCCCGCCGGCCATGTCCGTCTTCATCTCGTGCAGGTTTTCGCTGGGCTTGATGGAGATCCCGCCCGTGTCAAAGGTGATGCCTTTGCCGATGAGGCCCACCACCGGTGCTTCAGGCGCGTCAGGAGGAGCGTAGCGAAGGATGATCAACCGGGGGGGCTCGTCGCTTCCCTGGGCCACAGCCCAAAACGCTCCCATCCTCAGCTCGTGGATTTCCTGCGTCCCTAGAACCTGGCACTCAAGTCCAAAGTGCGCCGCCATTTCCTGCACCTGCTCGGCAAGCCGCGTGGGTGTCATCCGGTTGGATGGCTCGTTGACCAGATCTCGGGTGAAATTCTGAGCCTCGGCAATGATGCGGGCGCGTTCCAGTGCCGCCTGGATGGATTCCCCAGGGGTTCCGCTGCCCGTCGCCAGGGACAGAAAATCAATCCGCCGCTCTCCCTCGCGTTCCGTCCGGTAGCGGTCCCCATCGTAGTCAGCCAGGATAGCGCCCTCGACGATTGCCTGGACGGCCTTCGGCTCCGCGCCGTTGCTCTCAAGGACCCATGCTAGCTCACGGATCCCGCGCGCGCGTAAATAGCGCCCGGCGCAGCCCGCCAGCCGGCGGAGATGAGCAGCGCTGAACTTCTCTTTCTTCCCTGCCCCGACGACCAGCAACTTCTGGGCTGCCAGTCCTGCGGGGCGGTGAAGCAGCGTGCATTCGTAGTTCTTGCCTGTAAGCTCACGCGCGGCCTGCAGCTCCTCCAGGGCGGCGTGCACCTCGGAGGGGAGCCGTGCGGCGGTGCCGCTCGACGCAGGCGACCCTTCAAAGCCAAATACCACCAAGGCCGAAGTGGGAACGTGCGTGAGGGGTTCCGTGCGAAATTCAATTCTCAAGGGGCCAGCACTCCTTCTCAAGAATACGCACCAGGTTCCTGTCCGGGCTCATCTGTGCCGCCCGCGATGCTCCCGGATAGCCTGCTCGGTCTCCCGGTCAATCGTCCGTCGTCGCTCCGTCTCGCGTCGGTCGTACACTTTCTTGCCCTTGGCCAAGGCAATCTCGCATTTGATCAAGTTCCCCTTCAGATATAGGCGGATGGGGATAAGCGTCAATCCCTTCTCCTGCGTCTGTCCCGTCAACTTGTCGATCTCCTGCCGCCGGAGCAGCAGCCGCCGTTCGCGCAACGGGTCGTGGTTGAAGCAACTCCCGGCGGTGTAGGGGCTGATATGACAGCCGATCATCCAAATCTCCCCGCCCCTGGCCACGGCGTAGCTGTCCTTCAGGTTAGCCTCCCCCTCGCGAATCGATTTGACCTCGGTTCCGGTCAGCTCAATGCCGGTCTCGAACTTCTCCAGCAGGTGATAGAGATAACGGGCCTGCCGGTTAATGGCGAAGTTCTTGACATCGGGTCGTGAGGGTCTTCGAGCCACAGCGTCCGCTCCGGGCCAAGGGTACTCTCAAAACCGAGCATGTTAACACAGGGCCCCGGCCGCGCGCACGCCGAGGCGGAAGGAGATGAATAGAATAGGCGTTGCCAATCCTGACTGCTGCCGCTATAATGCTTGCGCGGGGTGGAGCAGCCTGGTAGCTCGTTGGGCTCATAACCCAAAGGTCGCTGGTTCAAATCCAGCCCCCGCAACCAACATCCCTTTAGTTTACAAGCCCTTGCGAAACCACCAACTGCTCCTCGGTAGGATTTAGGCGCAACATGGGCGCAGAATTCCCGCCGATGTTGCAACTAGCAGAGAGTATCTTTCCTAATGCTTCGGCTACGCGCCGGTCATCTTCGCTGGCAATGTGCGTGTACGTTCCGAGAGTAACGCGAGAATCGGTGTGACCAACACGCTCTTGTCGGATCTTGAGTGGCGCGCCAATTCGATCCAGGAAGGTCATATTGGCGTGCCGGAAGGCCTTCAAGCCGACCTTCAAGCCGACGTACGGTATTCCAACCCGGTCCAGAATCGGATGCAGTTTGCGTTTGACCACCATATTCTGATCCCACGGCGTTCCGTTGCGTGTGGCGAATAGTAGGCGCTCAGCGTTCGGTCGCCAGCGCAAGAGATAAGCCTGGAGATGTTCAATCAACTGGGGCGAGATTGAAAATCTGCGGATGGCGTTCTCCGTCTTGGGAGCCTGTAGTTTTCCGCATGATGCGCTCTGGCGGACGAAGATAAGCCCGCGTTCCAGGTCAAGGTCATCCGCACGGACCCCGCATAATTCCCCGGCGCGCATCCCGGTCTCAGCGGCCAGCCAGAAGAGTGTCTTATAGGGTTCGGACGACGCCGCTAGGATGCGCAGCACTTCCTCTGCCGAAAAGAAAGCCTGTGGCCGATGGCGGACCCTCGGCAACGCCAGGCCCTCTGTAGGATCATGGGCAACGTATCGCCAAGCGCGAAGCGATGCCCACATGGACTGAAAGGTGGTCTTGATGTTGCGCAGGGTTTTGGGGCTGAGTTTGATTCGGGAAATGAAGGCTTGGACAAGCTCAGGTTGGATGTCCTTGACCAGATACGAGCCAAAGAACGGGTTGATGTGCTTCCGCAGATGCGACCGATAGGATTTCCGAGTGTTCAGGGCCTTTGTCGGCAGGACCGTGCTTTCCCAGCGTGTCGCAAACTCTGCGAAGGTCGCCGTGGGTCTAGCTCTGTAAGCGGGATTGTTAATAATCGCAAGACGCTCATCGAGCGCCCGCTGTGCCAGCTTGCGCGTGGGATATTCGGCGAGCGTGCCGAGGACTTCGGCCTTCTCGCTACGCCGGATCGTGCCGTCTGTCTGTAGCATATCCTCGCGCCAGCGGCCTATCCAGTTCTTGACTTTCCTTCCGCGCAGAAACAACCTACCCTTTTGATAACGTCGGCGAGCCATACTACCTCCTAGCTCGCTGACCCGTTGCCTTTGCGCGGGCATCATACCACAGTCGGTCGCTTGGCGGGTTCGGGTCTCGGGGGTCTCGTTAGTTGCCATTCGCACCCCCGACAGCAGCGGCTTCTGAGCCGTCAGAACGGTTCGCCAGGGGGCAGGGGCTATCTACCCCTTCCCCGACCGAATCGGTCGCACCTTGACCCGGAATTGGCCTTCTACACAGAGGTTTGGGCGAAACAGTGCGCTTCCTGGCGTTTCTCGCCCGCTCTAGGATTTCGATTTGAGCTGCACGCCGCTCGGGGGTTAAGACCCACTTGCGCCTTGCACCCACGGCGCGGATAGCCAGCGCCGTTTGAGTCGCATCGGTCGGGTCAAACAGCAGACAGCCCTCGGTGTCCCCGTTCTGCAATAGTTGGAACCCCGCCGCCGTGAGTTTTCGGCGGACCCTTCCCCAAAGGTTCGGTCTGGGTTTGCCCGAAGGCATGAAAAGCGCCCCGAACCGCCCGGTCCCGTAATCATAAATTTGGCCAGCCTTGCCGGGGATGATCTGCTCTCCGCAGCCGTCCCGCTTGAGCCGACACCTGTACTGCTCCGCAAATTCGCGGATTGTCATGTTTTTACCTGTTGTTGGATTTCTGCGGCGCGGTTAGCGCCGGAAGACGAGTGAAACAACAAACGGTAGAGGCCGCCGCAACCTAACCGATGACCAACGGTCGGTGATTGCCAATGATGTTCGGGAATTGAAGTCGGTGATTGTGAGGAAGGAAAGGGCGGAGACGGCGAACGTAGTTAAGTATGGGAAGAACTCCTTGTCGGCTAAATCGACCCACGAGGAGAAATCTAAAGACACTAGGCGCAGTACCGCCAAGGCCGCCAAACTCCCCGAACG
>JALHUF010000246.1 GCA_022866195.1 Terriglobia bacterium | reverse complement strand
GGTCTAGCCGAGGCATCGGACGCGGAAATCTGGCGTTTCGCCTGCGAAACCGAGCGCATCGTTATCAGCAAGGACGAAGACTTCCTCTACCGGGCCAGCAAAGAAACGGCCAGGGGAGGCCTGATATGGGTTCGTCTTGGAAACTGCCGCACCGCAACTCTGCTGGCCGAATTCGAGCGACTTCGGCCCCGCATCCAGGCATCCCTGAACGCCGGTGATCGAATCATCGAGCTCCGGTAACGACACACGTCGATTCCAGGCGCGAGCCATTCCTGGTGGTGGCGCTTACATCCCGTTAATTAGGATGTAGGCAGGCGACGATGCGCGTGGTGCGTGAAGTGTGGCCCAGGGAAAGCCCGCGGCACACACCGCCGCGTTGAATTTCGGCGGTCATCCCGACACACAGCATCGGGACAGGTAGACCGCCGCTACAGCCATCAATCGCAAATCCAAAATCGCTGAGAAGCCGCCCGCCGAGACCCTTCGTCCGTCAGCCCTGCTTGCAGCAGGCAAGTGACGGACTCAGGATGACAGCGTACACACTGCAAACCCCGCTGGGGACGCCGCCGCTACGCCTTTCAATCGCAAATCGGAAATCGAAAATCACTGATCCCGAAGCGGCCGCTACCCCTTGACGATCCCGGCGATGTAGGCTTGGATGGCTTTACGTTCTTCGGGCGCGAGTGCGGTGAAGTGGACCGCCATGCGGTCCGGAGGTTCTCGGCGCACGACCTTGGCGCGCGGATTCAGCGCCTCCTGAACCGGGGGCAGGGAAAATCTTAGCTGGACTTCCTGCCCTTGCTCCAGACCCCCCGAAGCCTCGAGCAGCATTCCACCTTCGCCGATGTTCAGGCTGGCGGCGGTGAACTCGTGCTCACCCGCGCGACAGTGGACGACGGTGCGAAGGGGAAGTCGCAGATAGCTTCTTTTCTCCCTCAGCATGGCCGCGTGCATGTGCTTGAGGAGGCCCTGGAGTTGGTTCAAATCGGCAGGCTTACTCAGGAAGAACGTAATCCCGGCCCGGAAGCCCGCGCGCATGGTCTCCACGTCATCAAAGCCCGTCAGCATGAAAATCGGGATGCTGCTGTTGCTGGGGGAGTTACGAATGTGCCGTGTTAAGGCACAACCGTCCAGGTGCGGCATCCGAGCTTCAATGAATGCGCCGTCGAATTTCTGACGGTTCACGCGCTCGGCAGCTTCCCGGCTGTCTGCCAAGGCCAGAACCTCGTAAGCGAGAGACTGGAGCAGATTCTTGATGGTTTTCAGCACGTCTTGGTCATCGTCAACCACCAGGAGTTTCATCGCCATCGCCTGCGCTCCCGAAACCCAGCGGGGGAGTTCTGCTGGGAGGAATATTAGCGACCTCGGACACGTCGAGCAAGGAGAATAGGAGCCCCGTGGGAATCCTGCGTGCCACGGAAAGGTGTCCGGCAATCGCCACGGCGGTCCGGGATAAGAGCCGCAGGGCCGGAGAGCGGGCCCTGCGCTACAAGACTTCCTGTCCCGCTGGACGCCTCGTCCGATAGGCCCGCGAATTGCTCTGGAGTGGCCCGCCAAGGGCGAGTAATATGGAGGGCAAGCTATGCGCGGGTCATTCCGTCATGCCGTCATTCGGTCAGTCAGGAGAATGTTGCGATGAAGCCAGCCAAACCCCCACAGCTTGAAGCGGCCCACGATATTCTTCACGGGCGGCAGCATCCGCTGGATGTGTTCTTTGCTCCCGAACGAGTGGCGGTGATTGGTGCCACCGAGAATCCTGGTAGCGTTGGGCGCACGCTTTTCTGGAACCTGATCAGCAATCCCTTTGGCGGGGTAGTCTTCCCCGTCAATCCCAAGCGGTCGCAGGTGCTGGGCGTGAAAGCCTATCCCAACATTCGGGCCGTTCCCGAACAAATTGACCTGGCGGTAGTGGTGACGCCTGCCGTCGCGGTGCCGCGGGTCATTCGCGACTGCGTGGACGCCAAGGTAAAAGGAGCCATTGTCATTTCGGCGGGCTTCAAGGAGTCAGGGCCGCAGGGCGCGCAACTCGAGCAGGAGGCACTGGCGGAGGCGCGGCGCGGGAAAATCCGCATCATTGGGCCGAATTGTCTGGGCGTGATGAGCCCGACCACCGGATTGAATGCCACCTTTGCCGCCGCCATGGCGCGCCCGGGCAATATCGGCTTCATCAGCCAGAGCGGCGCGCTCTGCACCGCTGTGCTCGACTGGAGTTTGCGCGAGATGGTCGGGTTCAGCGCTTTTGTTTCCATCGGCTCGATGGCCGATGTGGGTTGGGGTGATCTGATTGATTATCTGGGCGATGACCCCCACACCCGCAGCATCATCATCTACATGGAATCGATTGGGGACGCGCGGGGATTCCTTTCCGCGGCGCGGGATGTGGCGCTCTCGAAGCCGATCATCATCATCAAGGCCGGCCGGAGCGAAGCGGCGGCCAAGGCGGCCGCTTCGCACACCGGGACGATGGCCGGCAGCGACGACGTCCTGGATGCCGCCTTTCGCCGCTGCGGCGTGCTGCGCGTCCAGACCATGGGGCAACTCTTCTACGTGGCCGAGGTGCTGGGTAAGCAGCCTCATCCGATGGGCCCGCGTCTGGCCATCCTCACGAATGCGGGCGGGCCCGGCGTGCTCGCCACCGACACCCTGATCGCTGTGGGCGGACAACTGGCCGAACTGACGCCGGAGACCATGGAGGCGCTCAATCAGCTTCTGCCGAAGGAGTGGAGCCACGGCAACCCCATCGATATCCTGGGCGACGCGACGCCGGAGCGCTATGCGAAAGCGGTCGGCATCGTTTCCAAGGACCCGAACACCGATGGCCTGCTGACCGTCCTCACGCCGCAGGCTATGACCGATCCCACCCAGATTGCCGAGCAGTTGAAGCCTTACGCGAAGCTGGAGGGGAAACCGATCCTGGCCAGTTGGATGGGCGGGACGGGCGTGGCGGCCGGAGAGGCTATTCTGAATCGCGCCGGCATCCCGACCTTTGCCTATCCGGATACGGCCGCGCGCGTGTTCCACTACATGTGGCAGTACACCTACAACCTGCGCGCCTTGTATGAGACTCCTGTTCTTCCCACTGACTTTGATGAGGCGGCGCGGGGCCGGGCAGAGGCCGCCAAGACCATCGAGGCGGCGCGCAAAGCCGGCCGGACGATCCTCACCGAAGTGGAATCCAAGCAGCTCCTGGCTGCCTATGGCATTCCCACGGTCCCGACGCGCGTGGCCACGGGCGAAGATGAGGCCGTGCGTCTGGCTGACGGGTTCGGCTACCCGGTGGTCCTCAAGCTGCACTCCGAGACGATTACCCACAAGACCGACGTGGGCGGGGTCCGCTTGAACCTAGCCGATGCGGACGCAGTGCGCAGTGCCTACCGCGCCATCGAATCCGCGGTGGGCGAGAAGGTAGGGGCGCAACACTTCCTTGGGGTGGCAGTGCAGCCGATGATCAAGCTCGAGGGCTACGAATTGATCATCGGGAGCAGCCTGGACGCGCAGTTCGGGCCCGTACTGCTCTTCGGCACGGGCGGGCAGTTGGTGGAAGTGTATAAGGACCGCGCCCTGGCGCTGCCCCCCCTGAATTCCACCCTGGCGCGGCGCATGATGGAACGAACCAAAATCTATGCGGCGCTCAAAGGTGTGCGCGGGCGCAAGGCCGTGGACTTGGCGGCGCTCGAGCACATCCTGGTGCGCTTCAGCCACCTGGTGGTTGAGCAGCGGTGGGTGAAGGAAATCGACATCAACCCGCTG
>JALHUF010000245.1 GCA_022866195.1 Terriglobia bacterium | reverse complement strand
ATTCATATAGGTGGTGGCGGAATGGGCCGCCGCGGCAGCAAGCATGCCCAGGAAACCACTCCGGGCTTCCAGCGCGCCGGTGGCTCGCGCATCAATTTCCGCTTCGGAAGAGACATCACTGACGCCGACCTCCAGCCCAACGCTTTCCTCGACTTTCTAGGGCGGCTGTTGGACGTCAGCCCGATTCGCGAGGAAGCGGCGAACCGTGATCTCCCGCCGGAAGTCCGCCGCGCCGTCGAGACCAAGACCGTCGCCGAGGGCATGACCTACCAGATGGTGCTGCTGAGCTTCGGGGAACCGGAACAGAAGAAAATCAACGACAGCCAGCCCGGGACATTCTCCGAGACCTGGTACTACATGAAAGACGGCACCCGCTGGGTGCTGGAGTTCACCAACGGCAAGGTGACGAAGATCGAGAAGTATTAAGACGATCGCTGCACCGGAAAGCGCATCCTGCTATGGAGCGCGGACGTCCGCCGGGCCGGACCCACGCTACGCGCACTATCCTTCCATTACCCACCGAGGGTTGCAGCAGTCGTTACCCTGCATCAACGTCTTGGTGCGGATCATTTTCATTGCAAGCAGGGAGATTCCGGATGACCAGACCATGGCTAAATCTGGCGCTTTTTCTATCGCTCGCCGCCCACGCCGGTCAAGGCAACCCGGCCGAGCCGCGCCTGACTCCATTCGAAGCCGACGGCAAGTGGGGCTATAAGGACGCGCAGGGCAAAGTGGTGATTGCGCCGCGTTTTGTGCTGGCGCAGGATTTTTCTCCCCAGGGAATTGCCCCCGTCGTGGACGATACCGGCTGGGCCTATATCGAGGGGAAAGGAAAGATCGTCATCCGGCCCTGGGTGGTGGACAACGGCCCGGACTATTTCCGCGAGGGCCTGGCCCGGTTTGCCGCGGACGGCAAGTTGGGCTTCTTCAACCAATCCGGGAAAGTAGTGGTCAAACCCCGATTCGATTTCGCCTGGCCTTTTGCGGAGGGACGAGCCGTCGTTTGCCAAGGATGCAGAGAGGAAGCGGCGGGCGAGCACCGCGTCGTCACCGGCGGCAAGTGGGGATTCATTAACAAGAAGGGGGCGATTGTCGTTCCTCTGAAATTCGAGCGCGCGGAGAGTTTTCAAAATGGCAGGGCGCGCGTCAAGGTCGATGGCCAGTGGCGCTATGTTGACAGGAAGGGAAAGCCTATCGAGCAAGCTTCCCTCGGCTCCGCCACCATGGAAGAGGATGGAACGATTGTTCTTCAGCTCCGCGCGGAGGGCCCGGAACTGTAGCGGCGATGTCTCATCGCCGAACCCGTTACGAGCAAAACCCTCGGCGGCGAGGACGCCGCCGCTACAGCACCGGTTGTGAGACAGCCTCCACCCGAGCGGAAGCTGTAGTTACGGCAAATTCGCCCTGCAAATTTGCCGTGGGGTCTCCGATAGGAAAAGCCCACGGCACCAAAAACGTGCCGTGGCTACTTTTCCGGGAAAAAGGGAAAGAGCTTGCGGATTTCGGCATCGTCCGGCCGTCGCCCGTACTCCGCAATCTCAAACGCCTCAGCGTGCTCGACCGCGGCGGCTTTCGCCCCGTACCACTTTTCCAGCGCCTGCTTCCACTCCGGCGGCACGCGGCTGGGCCGCTGCTTGGCGAGCCACTGCTTGCGGGCCGCGGGATCCTTCGGCACCTCCGCCAGCTTTTGCTCGTGCCAGGGTAACCACTCATACATTTGCGAGACGTGCGCGTCGAGCATCTCGATCTTCTTCTCCATCACCTCGTCGATGGCCACCACCACATCCGGCCGAAAAAGTTGGGGGCGGGTGAACCTGTCGGCGAAATAGAGAAACACCGGGTTCTTCGCCAGGGCAGGCGTGTCGCTCACCACATTCGGCACCGTGACCATATAGGCAGCGTCCTGCACCAGGATGCCCGTGTAGCGGTGGTCGGGATGATAATCATTGGGTCGGGGGCAGAGTACGATGTCCGCCCGCCACTCGCGGGTCAGGCGAATGACCTGGCGGCGCACCTCCAGGGTAGGCAGCAGCTCGCCGTCGTGGTTGTCGAGCACTT
>JALHUF010000244.1 GCA_022866195.1 Terriglobia bacterium | reverse complement strand
AGTGCTTCGACGTGATCGACGGCCCTGCGGGGAACGATGCCTCGCTCCGGCCCAACCAGATCTTCGCGGTCGCGTTGCCCGAGAGCCCGCTGACGCCTGACCAGCAGCGCGCGGTGGTGGACGTCTGCGCGCGGCGCCTGCTCACTCCGTTCGGGTTGCGCAGCCTTGCCCCTGACCATCCGGACTACCGGGGCCATTACCAGGGCGGCCCCTGCGAACGCGACGCCGCTTACCATCAGGGGACGATATGGGGCTGGCTGCTCGGCCCCTTCGTGACCGCCCACCTGCGCGTATACAAAGATCCCAAGCGCGCGCGCTCGTTCCTGGAAAGCTTCGCGCAGCACTTGAAGATTCACGGATTGGGCACGGCGAGCGAGATTTTCGACGGCGACCCGCCGTTTACGCCTCAGGGATGCATTGCCCAGGCCTGGACCGTCGCCGAAATCCTGCGCGCGTGGCACGCCGCGGCTAGCTTCCGGAAGCGGGCCTGAGGCCCGCGGTGCCAGAAAGATTAGCTGGACCGGGGAGGTTCTGCTTCTTGAGTGGAGCAGTCGACGCACTGCACCTCCAGGCGCCGGCTGACCTTGCTGTGGGTTGCGCAAAAGCTGCGGCCGCAGTGATCGCAGCGGAAGTGGGCACGACGGCCACAGACCGCGCAGCGGTTCCGCCAGGGCAGGACGGCGTAGTTGACGATCAGGCTGTCGAGGGCGGGGGAGAGAATCTCCAAGGGCGTCCGGTGGTGGCGGAGGTAGATCCAGACGGTCATTCCCAGGATGAACACCATCACCGTGATCTGGAAAACGCCCTGCACCAGCCAATTGGGAAGATGGTGGGAAAGGTTGACCGCCGAAGCATTGAAAGGCTGCCAGAGGAACTGGTCCCAACCCACGGAGAGGTAATCCTCGAGCAGGTGCGCGGCAAATGCGAAGACAACCAGCAGCCAGACGCGCGGGCGACGCCACAGGAAAAGACCAGCCAGGACAGCCGCCGCCAGGGTCGCACCGACGTTGTGAAAAAGGATGTGGTGATAGCGGTAGAAACCTTCGCCACCGACCACCAGGGAGGCGCTGTCCAGGTCAGGACCCACGCCCGCCAGCGCAATCGCGGCGCGTTCGCCTCGGCTGAACTCGCCCCAGTGCGCGAACCACCAACCGAATTGCAGATGGCCGATCGGACTCACGGTGGACCCCCTCGTCCCGACCTCAGGACTGGCGCATCATCTCACAATTTGTTGAGTTGCGTTGAGTAAGGTCAAGGGCGCGGGTTGGACTGGGTTGTGGCAACGGAGCGAGCTACTTGCGGTGCGCTCTGCATTGCGGGGAGCAAGAACAATACGGCACCCGGCCTCCCTGTGATATGCTTTTAGGTAAATGGACGAAAAGAACAAGCTTTATTTCGGCGACAACCTGAAAATCCTCCGCGATTATGTGGAAGATGGGAGCGTGGACCTGATCTACCTCGACCCGCCGTTCAACTCCAGCGCCACCTACAACGTGCTCTTCAAGGAAAAGAGCGGCGAAGAATCCGCCGCGCAAATCATGGCCTTCGAGGACACTTGGCAGTGGGGCCTGGAATCGGAAGCCGTGTACAAGGAAATCGTCACCAGCGGCCCGCGCAAGCTCGCCGACCTCATGCAGGCGCTGCTCGCCTTCCTGGGCCGCAACGATATGATGGCCTATCTCGTCATGATGGCGATTCGGGTGGTGGAATTGCACCGCGTCCTCAAAGCCACCGGCAGCATCTATCTGCACTGCGATCCCACGGCGAGTCACTATTTGAAGTTGGTTCTTGATGCGGTCTTCGGCCACGAACACTTTCAAAATGAGATCGTCTGGAAGCGGACGAGCGCGAGGAGTGATTCCCATCGGTGGAACCATATTCACGATATCGTTTTCTTCTATTCTCACTCCTCCGAGATCACTTGGAACCCGCAATTCACGGAATACGACACCGAATACT
>JALHUF010000005.1 GCA_022866195.1 Terriglobia bacterium | reverse complement strand
GACGACGGTCCGGGCCTCCCCAGCACGACTAACCTCTTCGTGCCCTTCTTCCCCACCAAGCCGGGTGGCTCGGGCATCGGCCTGGTCTTGAGCCGCCAGATTGCTGAGGCGCACGGCGGCACCTTGACCCTGGAGAACCGTGACCTGGGACAAGGTTGCGTGGCCCAACTCCGCCTTCCCATTCGCCCGGCCTGAGTGGCCCCCTTCTACTTTCCTCTCCGACTGCCGCACGCCGGCTTCCGCCCGGGACTTGAGCTTCTGTGGGAGCTAGTGCTAACCTTCAGAGGTTGAACCGCGGGGGTGGCGGAACTGGTAGACGCAAGGGACTTAAAATCCCTTGGGCCGCAAGGCCCGTGCCGGTTCGATTCCGGCCCTCCGCACCAAACTTTCTAATGAGTTGCAGCGATTGGTAATTCCTCTGCGCGAACGTGGCTCTGCTCGACTGTGGGGACTTTTGTGACGTGAATTGGACCTTCGCGGTCCTTCCTGAAGGGTGGCCCCGTCACGCGGCCCAGTCCCTGCACAGCAGCTCGGCTTGTTCGAGGGCGGTCTGGGTGGCTTTCTCCTGCTTGTCGGGCGGGTAGCCGTGTTTTCTGAGGATTCGCTTAATCATCGTCCGCAGCTTGGCGCGCACACTGTCTTTGACGGTCCAGTCGGTGGTTGTATTCCGCCGCACAGTCTCCACGAGTTCCCGAGCGATATTGCGCAAGACCTCGTCGCCCATGATTTTGACAGCGCTGTCGTTGACCTCTAGAGCGTCGTAGAAGCCCAGCTCCTCTTCACTCATCCGCAGCTTTTCGCCGCGCCGGCATGATACCTTCCTCCTGCTGACCTGGCGGCCGTGGCGGAACTGGTAAACGCAAGTGACCTAAAATCCGATCGCGCCGGGCTGAATCCATTTGTACGATTTCGTAGCTGGTAGGAGAACTTGAGCGTAGGGTTCTCCTTTTCGATGGCCACCATGGCCTCGTCTAGGAGCTTGCCGATCGTGGGTTGCTTGGTGTTCGCCTGGAGATACGACCAGCGCGCCACCTTGGGCACCCAGAACACGTTTTCGGCGGCGTACTCGTCACGGTCCTCAGGGCTGGCTGGAACGGGAGTTCCTGTCCGCCTATACCCCGCAGCTCAATCCCGTCGAATCCCTAGTCCCGCCCTTGGGCGGGGCTGACGTACTGATGGGGCTGTCCGCCTCCCCCCGGCGACGGGGGGGAGCGCAATCGTCCTCAGGAGCTACGGTGCTCGAATAGATGGTTGATCGCGACCCGGCAATTGCCTGTCGCAGATCTCAACCGACGAGGAAGGCAAATTCAGAACGACCCGATGCTGAACGGCATCTTTCCACTTGCTCGTCGGTGGCTCTGCGCCGCTTCGAGGAAAGTGTGCCCAAGAAAGGTCTTGACACCGGCGCGCACCTCATAGATGGGGAATTAGGGCGGGATCCCGGGGCCTGGGATCTCGCAGGGATAATTAACGACTGCAGCCTTCGGACACTCCTACTCCCTTCAGGCTGCGTGCGGGGCTGGTTGGTTCTCAGGCAAAAAAGAGACGACGGCTTTTTCCATCTCACGAGCGGTCGCGATATGCTCGGGGTAATTTACCACCCGGATGTCAAATGAGAAGCACTCACTGGCACCCGAGGCAGCCCGCAAACGATCTGCGATCCGATCCGCCACGCGGTAGGCGTCGGCAGCGGATACGCCGGGCAGCAGGATTCCGAACACACCGGGCCGGAACTGACAAATGGAGTCTTCCCGGCGCAGTGTGTGCATAAGCGCTTTGGCACCGTCACCAAAAGCCGAGGTAATCTCCACGGGCTCGGATAGCTCCCTCGCAGGCCTCAATTGCACAACCAGCAGCGAGAGGGGCTCTTGGGTGTTGGACGCACGGCGAAACTCCATGGTCAACCGATCCTGAAAATGGCTGATCCCGGGCAGCGATTCCAATAACTCGGCGCTGGCCTCGTGGCGAATCTGCATCATTTGGTTCTGCTCCTCGACAAGCTGCCTCCGGAGCTGGCGAATCGTCAATTGCCGATCCAGAAAGTAGCCGGCGAGCAGGATGGAGAGCACGCAGAAGCCGAAGAACGTTTTTCGCAAAGTCGGGCCGCTCAGTATGATTGGGTTGGAAAAGACCGTCGGGTACATCAGCAATGCCGTACCCGTGGCCAAGATCGAAATGACCGTGATGGCCAGCAGCCACAGGTGCAGTTCGCGGCGGTCCAACGTCGTCGGATCAATTCGGTCGAAAACTCGCATGACTCAGCTGCTCCTGCCGCATTCCCCGGCCTCCCCGGTGCTACGACCCTCTCAGAATACCCGTGCGGGCTGCCCGCTACGCCGTTGGTTGCGGCGCATCCAGCACCTCGCGAACTTTGCGGGTCAGCGAATCCCGCGTGAAGGGCTTCTGAAGAAATTGGACGCCTTCCTCCAAAATGCCATGAGGCACGATCGCGTTGTCCGTGTAGCCGGATATATAAAGAACCTTCAGCCCCGGACGCAAAAACGCCACATGTTCGGCCAACTGCGGCCCGCTCATCGTCGGCATGACCACGTCGGTCAGTAAGAGGTGGATGGGTCCTTCGTACCGCTCACAGACTTGCGCGGCTTCCGTGGGATTCGAGGCCGTAATCACCTTGTACCCCTTCAATTCCAGAATCCTTCTTGCCAGGTCCCGCACTCCCTCCTCGTCTTCTACTAGCAGGATGGTCTCGGAACCCCCGGCCAGCGGCGCGCCCGGGGAAATAGCCTCCACCGGTTGGGCGGCCTCTTCGAGTCGCGGCAGATAGATCTTGAACGTCGTTCCATGGTTAGGCTCGCTATAAAGCCCGATGTGGCCCCCGCTCTGCTTGACGATCCCATAGACCGTGGCCAGTCCCAAACCGGTTCCTTTGCCCTCCTCCTTGGTGGTGAAGAAGGGCTCGAAGATGTGGGCTTGCGTTTCGGCATCCATCCCCATGCCGGAATCGCTCACCGCGAGCATCACATAGCGACCCGGCAACACGCTCACGCGGGTGCGCGTGTCGCCTTCGTTGAGCTCCACGTTCGCCGTTTCAAGGGTCAGTTGGCCGCCCTGAGGCATGGCGTCGCGCGCATTGACGGCCAAGTTCAGAATGACCTGCTCGATTTGTCCCGGGTCAGCTTTCACCCGCCCCAATTCTGGCGCGAGCACCGTACCCAACTGGATGTTTTCCCCAATCAGGCGGCGCAACATCTTGTCGATGTTGGCGACGACGGCGTTCAAATCCAGCGCCCGCGGTGCTAGTGTTTGGCGGCGGCCAAAGGCCAGGAGCTGGCGCGTCAGGGAGGCGGCTCGTTCCCCAGCTTTCTTGATCTCCTCCACGTAGGCGCGCATCGCGTCTGTAGCACCGAGCCTCTCCAGGACGAGATCGCTATAGCCCGTCACGATGGTCAGCAAGTTGTTGAAGTCGTGGGCCACGCCGCCCGCCAGGCGACCCACGGCTTCTATTTTCTGGGCTTGCCGTAGCTGCTCTTCGAGGTGCCAGCGCTCGCTCACGTTCTCGGCGATGACCTCGTACCCCTCCAAGGCTCCGCGCTCGTCCAAAACCTTCCGCCCGCTGAGCCGGACCGGGACGGGTGTACCATCCTTCCGCCGCCACTGGGCTTCGAGACCATCGAGCCGGCCCTTTTGCCGGTACTGCTGGAGCAACCGTACACCCTCGTCAGGGTCCCGAATGACATCGTGGACGAGGTTCGCCGCCAGCAGATCGGCCTCGGACTCGTAACCCAGCATCGCCACGAGCGCCGGATTGACGGCCAGAAATTTTCCGTTCACGTCGCACCGAAAGATGCCATAGGTGGCGCCCAGGATGAGGGAGCGATGGCTTGCCTCCGAACGGCGCAGCGCTTCCTCCTCTCGCTTCCGGTCGGTGATATCGCGCAGCACGTGCACGGAACCATACGCAGTTCCGGAAGAGTCGAAGAGGGGCGAAACGGTGACGTCAAAAACCTTGCCCAGCCGGGCCACCTCGATATCGCATCGCTCCTCCTTCCCGGTCCTCAGCAGGCGTCGGAACGGGGAGCCGGGGAGAGGTCCGGCCGTGTCGCCGAGCACTTCGTAGCAATACTTGTCGATCAACTGGCTGGGTTCCAATCCAAGAAGCGCCGAGGCAGCGCGGTTGGCGCGCTGGATGCGGTACTGGTTGTCCACAAGGAAGACCGGGTCGGGGACGACGTCAAACGTCAGCTCCCATTCCTTCTTGCCACGGTGGATTTGCTCCTGGAGCCGGGCGGCATCCTCGCGGTGGGCCTTGTCGCGCAGCACGCGCTCGACGACCACCGGCAGACGCTGCAGGCGATTCTTGAGGACATAGTCAGCCGCGCCCTGCTTGATGCATTCGACGGCTGCTAGACCGCCCAACGTCCCGGCGACCACCACGAACGGAATATCTTTCCTGGACTTCTTCAGGATCTCCAGGGCGTCCATCGCCGTCCAGGCACGCAGATTGTGGGCGGCGAGGATAATGTCATAATCGGTCCGCGCCAACTGCTGTCGGAGGTGCGCGAGCGAGTCCACAACCTCAAAACTCAGGGCATAACCCACCTGCTTCAGGAGCGCCACCATCAGTTCCACGTCCTGACGGTTATCCTCGAGAATCAGCGCCCGCAGCGACCGCGGCGAGGGAGAGGGCCTGTTGGCCTGCACTTTCTTCATCATTGCCTCGCTCTACCTTGGCCGGAAGGCACTCGCCGGCGGGGGCTCGTTCACGGTTCCCTCCTTCATGAGCGAGGCTTCCAGTTTTGCCATCCGCTCCTCGATGCTGGCGAGGGTTCCATGATCTTCTCCCCGTTGAAATATCGGGTTGTTCACCCACCAATCCATCCCCATTTCCTTGGCTTTGTCGACCGAGCAGATGACCAGGCGGATCTGAATCGACAGGAGTTCGATGTCAACCAGCTTCACTCTGATATCGCCGGCGATGACGATCCCTTTGTCTAAAACCCGCTCCAGCACGTCCGCCAAGGTTGAACTTTCCACCGCGTGTAACATCCTGCGTTGCTGCGCCATGAGATCTCCTTTTATAGAAGCTTGCCGAGCGGCCCGAGATCCAAGTTGAGATCGTCTTCTTCCAGGCCAAATTCATTGCGGAGACGTTCAATTTCCTGAGCTTGCCTCATCAGCGTGAATCCGAGCCTTTCAATTTGCTGGTCACTTAGGGAGCCGCCCTCGATGCGGCGGATGGCTTGGCGCTCCAGTAATTCGTGAAGGAGCTTGACCAGAGTCAGCACCAGTTGTCCGAGCCCGTTCTTGGCATTGTTCGCATCGAGGTTCAAGCGGGCGGTTCGCCCCTGCCGACCTTTGGACGGTCGAGCGCGAGGAAAAGGGTCTATTTGCATCACCCGGACGAAGTCACTCAGGGCTTCAGACTCGACCCGCGCCAGCTCCGGTGAATCCATTCGCCTTCTCCTTATCGATGCCCAGGCCGATACCCATGCCGGCGCCCAATTCCACCGGCGCTCGGCAAAAGCCTTGGCGCGCCGTCTCCATGGACGCGAGCACGATTTGCAGTCCGAGGTAAATGAGGTCGACATCGGCGACTGAGATCGTTAGATCCCCAGCCACCACTACCCCCTTGTTCAGCACCCGGTCGAGCACCTCGCACAAAGAGACCCGCTCCCTGTCATCCAGCGCGAGTTCTGAAACCCGGGGTGGCCGGTTTCCTGTGTGGCTTTCAACGGACATAGACACTCGATTCTGCGCGGGAGCCTTGGTAAAGGGCCTTCCCCAGTTCTCCCAGCCGGCCAAGACCTCGGATCTCTCCGCGACGATAAACCACGGCGACGTCCCTACCCGAAAGACTCTGTTGAAACTTATTTTGGACCAGGGACTCCCTGCGATACAGGGCGGAACACAAGTCGCAATCACTGAGGGGCGTGACGAGGTTGAGAAACACTCCGGGCACACTGATGCGTAAGCGCTCGCAGGCAGCCACTAAATCCCGCGTTTCCTCCAAGGCCATATCCGTTGGAATGCTGACCGCATAGAGAGCGGCCCTGGCCGGATTCCTCAACAGTTCTCGCAATCTCTTGAGATTCTTGGACATCGTCACCAGTTCCTGAGAGAACTTGGTCAGTCGAAAGATCTGCCGGTATTTCAAGAAGAGGTCGAAGAAAACCTTTAGCCACTGGTCAATGATTTCCGGGAGCTCCAGCAGCCGAATCAGGTGACCCGTCGCCGCGCAGTCAAGAACCAAAACGTCGTGGCGGCCCGAGGCGAGCAGCGCCATGACGCGGGTCAGGGCCATCACCTCGTCCAAACCGGGAGGAGAGAGATCCAGGATTCTCTCGAGAACCTCGCGGTCGAAGGTCAAATCAAAATTGCTCGACACCGATTCCAGGAATGTCTCAATGTCCCCCGCGTATTGTTTTTTCAAAGCCTCAAATTCCGCCTGCGAATCGATCTCCATGGCCGTGAGGCCGGACATCACGACCCTCGGCCGGGAGTCGATTTCCACCTCAAGGCAAGCTGACAACGAGTGAGCGGGCCCCGTCGAGAACAGAAGGACATTCTTCCCTGAAGTATTCCGCGCCAGTTGCAGAGCCGTGGCGCAGGCCAGAGTCGTCTTTCCCACGCCGCCCTTGCCCGCAAAAATCAGAAGGGTAACCTCGGGCGGAGGCCACTGGACGGCTGCCTCCACCCTGAGCGCCTGGACTGCCGGCGGTTCGCGCTCCGCGGGAGGGGCTTGGGTGATTTGCCCGACCCCATCCCAGAACGACTCGAGAGCTTTCCGCCCACGGACCTCCTCGGCGTAAAGCGGGACAGTCCAAAGCGCAAACCTGGACAACTGGGTTTGGCTGAAAAGATTCCGCAGTTCCCGGATCTGGCGGAGGCGTTCATCCCGACATACCGCGCAGGGATTATCGGGATAGAGCCGGTTGATCACGATATCGTTCATCGGCAGCTGGAGACGGTCCACTTCCTTCACGATCGAGACGGTCTCGCGGATGCTCATCGCTTCGGCAAGCATCACCGGAACAAAGCGGCAACGAGCCGAATCCCGGAGCAGCTCTTCCATCCGTCTCACCGATGCCGCCAACTCCTCGACGAAGGTATCGAGCTCGTCGCGATAGTGGGAGCGGGTGAAGGCCCACTTCATGTAGCGGTGCTTGGCCAGCAGCGTTTCCAGCATGGCAAGCCATTTACGGAGGAATTCCGGCATGGCAAGCAAGCGTAGCGTGTGACCGCTGGGGGCGGTGTCGACGATAATGCAATCGTAGCTGCGATTCTCCACCCAGGCGGAGATCTCCAGAAAGGCCATGAGTTCATCCAAGCCCGGCAAGGAGAGGTCCAGGAAGCGGCTGATCTCCTCGTCATCGAGGAAGGTTCCGCGGGAGGCGATTTCCCGGAGTTTGTCGTTGTGTTTCTTCTTGAAGGTGGTGAGGTATTCCCGGGCATCCAGCTCAAATACCTTCAAATTATCGGGTGGAACCAAGTCCGCCAGGCTATCGGCGAGGGAATGCGCTGGGTCAGTGGAAACAAGGAGAAAAGATGATTGGCGTGAACGTTTGGCCAATTCGAGCGCCGCTGCGGTGGCGCAGGTCGTCTTTCCGACCCCGCCTTTCCCGCCGAAGATAAGCAGTTTTAGGCCTCGGTAGTCCAAAAACGATGGAGCTGCCATGTTCATTGCGCATCCAATGCGCCCCTCACGCGATCCTTCCCTTTACGCTTTGCTCCTGCAATTCCTCTCCGCCATCCTCCGCTTCGGGGTCCCTGCCACGCTTTTGTATTCTTTCCAGTCGTTCGAGCAAGGTCTTTTCTTCCGCGGCGAACTCCTCCTCTGAGATCTTGCCGGTTTCCAGCCTCATGTAGAGACTGCTCAGCTCCGCGGTGATGGAGTCAGCCTCGTTGGCAAGCTCCTCCTGGGCGGCGTGGTGAATCTCACGGAAGATCCAGAGCACACTGCGGATCGGAAACATCAAGAGGTCGTCCACAAGCAGCATTGCCTCCTCCCCTATCGTCCGTCTCACAGCTCGAGGTCGATGTCGACAAAGTTGTGGGGGGCCCACGGCCCGTTGTAGTCGAAGGCGAAGTTGTTATCAAACTGCTGCGCGGCCTCGAAAACGCCGCCCTCGAACTGCGGCATCGCCGCCCGCTCGACCAGACAGGCCAGATTCATGAGCTCACGTTCGTTGCGGCATTTATTGCGCTCGATCTCAGTGCAGTGAGGCGCCAGAATTTCTTCCACGTTGTCGGTGTACTCGTCCCGGTCCTCGTTGAGAAGACGGTCGAACATCCTCCCCACTTCGATCTTCTGCTCCTGCGTGGCCTCGCGGTGGCCTCCCAGGAATCGGTCCCGGGCGAGCCTAAGCTCCGGATGGGTATTCACGAAATACTCGAAGATGTTGGGCACGTCCCAAGTGACTCGCAAGCCCATTTCAACTCTGCCCGCCACGCGATGGAGTTGCACGAGGAGGGCACGCTGGTTGCGGGAAAGCATCTTGCGAACTGCCTCCGGGTTCTCCGCGAGGATCCCGAAGGCCATAGGCAGCGGCGTGGTCTCCGCCATGAGCTTTTTGAGGACTTCCTGATGGGCCGCGAGACGGGAGCGTTCCGGGCGGATCTTTTCGCTGGACAGGTCGCTGACGACGGCGGCGACTCGCCCAACAGGGATGGAATACACCTTACGTCCATCGATGCCGAAGTCACCGTACGTGCGGCCCTGGGCGTCGGTTATGACCGCGTAAACGTACGTCCTGCCCCTGGCGGCAGCTTGACTCGGCAGTCGTTTCTCAGCCGCTTTCGCCGTCGATGTTTGGCCCACACTCACTGATTTTCCTCTTCCGGAAAGCGGCGGGCGTAGTGAAGGATGATCTCCACCAGCATCGCCGCCCGGAACATGGCGTTTTCGGGCTCGGTAGTCAGGACCTGCGCGGCGATTTCGTCCGCTGTGCGGCCCGAGGCATGGAGCTCCAAGATACGGGTGAGCAAGGTCTGGGAGGCTCGAGCATGGTCACACTCCATCAGCTCGGCTTTTTGTTGATCCCCGCGGGTAACTCTTTCTTCAGGGTTCTCTCCGCCCAAGGCCCCCTTACTCCTTTCATCGACATCATTTCTCAGGGGATACATCGGCCGTTTCCTCGCGCATCTTGAGTCGAGGCCTGGGAAGCGGAACCCAACGCCCTGGCCCCCAGCGCATGGCCCGGGCTAAGTGATATGCACTGGCTCCTCGCTCAGCTTCCTCATCGCCCGTTTGACCGTCCTCTT
>JALHUF010000025.1 GCA_022866195.1 Terriglobia bacterium | reverse complement strand
TCATCGGGCCGCTTGGCGGCAAGGTCCTGGAAAATGGCGCGTGCCTGGGTGTACTGTCCCGTCCAGTAGAGGACGGAAGCCATTCCCTGCAGGGCGTCGTAGTTATCCGGTGACCTCTTGAGGATCTCGTCGTAACGCAGCAAGGCTTCCTGGTAGTCCCGGTTGGAAGCTAGGGCCAGCGCCAGGCCCATATTCGCGTCCGCGTGGCTCGGGTTTATTTGCAGCACTTTCCGGAAGGCTTCGATGGCTTCCGGGTTTCGACGCGCACGCAGCAGGGCGAAGCCCAACTCGGACAGCGCGCCTTCCGCTTTGGGGTTGGCGGCGAGGACGTGCTGGTAGCGGGCAATGGCCTCGGCATACTGCTGGCACAGCACCATGGAGCGGGCCATGCGCAGTTCCAGGTCGGTATCGGTGGGGGTAAGCTCCAGGCCCCGGCGGCTGAATTCGATGCTTTCGGAGCAGCGCGCGGGAGTGGCGGTAACCTCGGCCAGAGCCTCCAGGGCGGCGATATCGTTGGGATTCCCTTTCACGCGCTCGCGGTAGAAAGCCTCGATGCGCGCGGTATCTCCGGAGCGTCGCGCCGCAGTCAGCTCTCTTAGGCGCAAGGCAGCCTCGGCCTGCTCGAGCCCTCGCGCGATCTCACTGTCACCCGGATGGCGTTGGCGGAGCTTGGTGAAGAGTGCTTGGGCTTCTTCGTAGCGGTCCGACCAGAGCAACACAAATGCTTTCCCAACCTCCGCCTCGGCGCTCGACGGGTTCAGGCGCAACACCCGATCGTAGAGTCGCAGACTCTCCTGGTACTGACCTTGCCAGGCGGAGAGACGGGCCATGCCGATAAGCCCCGAGATACTGTTCGGATTGGCAGAGAGGACCATGCGATATTGCTCTTGGGCTTTCACATACGCTTTCGCGCGGGCGAACAGATCCCCCAGCTTTGCCCGGGCATCGAGGTCGCCTGGATTGCGTTGCAGGTAAGCGTCATAGGCGGCTTCAGCCTGCTGCGGGCGCCCAGCAGCGTCGTAAGCTTCCGCAGTTCGTTTCCAGGCGGTGGCGCCGGGCCGCTCCGCCATCCTCTGGTAAATGGCCGCAGCTTCCCCAGCCCGGTTCAAGCCCAGCAAGCATCGGGCCAAGTTCTCGGCAACCTCTACTGAGCCCGGGTTAATCTCATAGGCCCGTGAGTAATAGCTTGCGGCCTGGGCGTAGCCTCTGGGCCCTCTCTTGTAGAAGCAGTAGGCGAGATTCTTCAGGATGTTGAAGTTGCGCGGATAAGAAGGCAGGACTTCAAGGTAGTACTCTCGCGCCCCTTCATAATCCTTTTGGAGGAAGAGTGCGTGTGCGGCTTGCAGCAGTTCGAGTGGCGCGCGCTTTCCCGGGCGCTTGGGCGCGGCAGCCTGGGCCCCAAGCAGAGGGGTACCGACCACCAAGATGGCCAGCAATATCGCGCAAAGCCGCGCAACCCGGACCGCGCTCCCGTGGAATCTTAGGTGAGGTCGCTCGATTGGCCAGAGGCTCAAGGCTGTTCTCTCCTGTCTTTCAATAGCATCCGCTCGTGTCTATTCGCTCCTTGCCTGGTGACGGATGGCTGCTTACGGGCCGAACCCATGTCAAAACGTTCCCGACAGTTTCCCTGCCTCCTGCACGGTAGGGGGCACGCCAGCAGAGTGCATTCCTACGGCGCTTCGGCCTGCCGGAGGTAGTTCCGCGCTTCCTCGCTTCCTGGCTCTTTCTCCAGAACCCTGCGGAAAAGTTGCGCCGCCGCGGCCTTATTGCCGAGGCGCAGATGCGCCAAGCCCATGCCCGTCAAGGCGCCGGGCTCATCCGGGATCTGCTCCAGAACGGCGCTGAACTGCCGCTGCGCCATCACCGCTTGCCCACTGCGCAGGTAGCAGTAGCCCGAGCCCAGCAGGTTCCGCGGGTTTGTGGGTTCGGCTTCGAGCCCCTGGCGGAAGTCCTCCGCGGCTTCTTCGATCATGCCGACGCGGTAATGGGACCAGCCGCGCAGGCTTGTTACATCGACGTCCTTGACTGTCACAGGCGCCAGAACTTCCACTACCTTTGAGTAGTCCTTTTGCCGAAACAGTTCCCGGGCCTCGTCCAGGCGGTTGACGAGATCCCAATACTCCTGGCTGGAAGACGCGGCCGTCCAGTAGCGCTTCGGCACGCCGGCCTTGACCAGTTCATCCCGGACGTGGATGACCCGGTGTTTGCCCAGGTAGCAGTGCATGTAGGCGGGGCCATCCAAATTCTTCAGGAAGTCCACGGCCTTCTGCTGCTGCTCCAGGTAATCCGGAAAGATCTGCCGGTCGAAAATGCTCGCCATCGGGAAGACCTTGACCGTCATCTGATACTTGGGGGCCAGGGCCATTTCTCGCTCAATGAGTTCTTTCTCGTAAGGCAGTCGGGGGTCCAGTAAGCTGACGATGTACTTGACCTTTGCTTTCTTCAGATGCTGGAACTCCTCATCTTCCGGGTAGGGCCCGATGCTTATCATCGTGATCTGATCCGGCAGATCTGACTGAGCCCAACGCATGAAGATGCTGCGGGGACGCAACAGGATGAGGTAGCCGAGGCCTCCAGCCAGAAGCAGCAAGAGTAGAAAAGCCGGGATGAGAACCCGGAGCCGCGCGAGTTTCGCCAGAGTAGAAGCTTGTTCTTGGGCCATCGCTCACCTACGCGGAAGTGTCCCGCTGCCTCGCCTCGCTTCTACCCCTGGAACGCCTTGCCGCGCGAGGGGCGGCGCAGGACGTTCAGACGCGCCTGGCGAGGCAGGGAGAGATTGGAAAGCCCTACGCAGCATCGGAAAGGAGTCCTTCAGTCTCAAGTTGTAATGCGGGACATTCCAACCTGCCCAGCGGTACTGCTTCAAGGCTGCGGCGGAGATGGTTGTCGGACTCATCATAGCAGGCAAAGCGTCGGCAACGGGATGACCTTGCTCCATGATCGGGCGCAAGCGGGCGCCCTCCAACGGGCGGTAGGAGAAAACCGCCATCACGAAACCGGGCGTTTCCGCCGTATCGACGGTGCCGTCCTTTTCCAGGCCGGCAAAGACCTGGAAGCTCGAGGGATCAGTCACGTTCAGGAGATTCCAGGGAATGCGCAAATCGACGGTATTAGTCTGAAGGTTGGCGTGCCATTCAGCCAAGGAGTCGTAATCCGGCGACTGAAGGTTCAGAGTGCCATAGTGGAGGATTCCCCGGTCATAGCGTTGGGGCGGGAAGTAGCGCCCGCCACGCGCGAAGCGGCGACGGTTAGGCTCAATAACCTGCGACTCGAAGTTGCCGCTGGCCGAAAGAGTGGGCTTCCAATCGAGTTTTGACTCCAGTATCGTCTGGGTGGGAATTCCCTCGACAGGCATAATCTGAAAAGGATTGTACGTGGACGCGATCCAGATGCGACTGGACCCCGGCCCCGCCAACTGGATGGCGTAAGTCATCCCCATCGGAAACCGGACAGGAGTAATGAACGGCAAATAGGTGAGGCCGGCGAGATTCGGAGCAGTTCCCACCCCGATCAGGTAGTTGACGGCCTGCCAATCGGGCTGGCCGTCGTTATCGTTGTCCAGCTTCGCCACCGCGAGGCGCAGATAAAGGAAGGCTTCATCGGCATCCGCGTATAGGGCTTTCAAATCTCGAGCCGGATCATACCGGTCGCCCAAAGGCTGGGATAGGCGGGGCTCGATCTTCGCATAAAGGGGAGGGGTGTTGGCCCACTCTGCGGGGTCCCCTCCCAAGAGGTGAACAGCAAGTCGGCCAGAATCGGCGGCCAGCAGGCCATAGCGTCCGGCGGGAGCCATCAGATTGCTCCACAGTACCCGGCGGTCCCGCGGCACGGCGTACCAGCGCTGCAGCCAGGATTCGCGAAACCACTGGTCAACCCATTCAAAGACCATGCCGCCGGCAGCCCCGGCATCGTAGATATTGCGCGTAAAGCGCGCCAGCAACTGGCCCTGTTGCTGTTCGGTTTTCCCGCCCTCGTCAAACCCGGCGGCACTGAAATGCCCAATCCCCAGGCTAGTGGGAATCCCGTAATCGGCGATGACCAGGGGGATGCGGCGATGGTTGGCCTTCAAATCCTGCAAATAGCCCAGAAATGGATTGCTGCCCTCCCCATCCCGGGCGGCTTGATAACGCGGGTCCCGGTTGATGAAGTCCGGATAAAAGGGAAAGACGCTGTAAGCGGCGAAGTATCCCGCTACAAATCCCGGGCGGGGGTGCAGGTGGGTCGGGTCAAGTGAAACGCCGTCATCGTCGTCGTAAGGGCCGACGGGTGTGGGCAACCGTTCACCGTGCGCGCGCCGGATAGAAACCTCCTCGAGGAGAGTGCTCTCCGTCGGATGGCGCATGGGGTCGAGCGTCGGCCAACTGACGAAGGCCGCGGGGTGTTGCCAGTTGTACTTGCTCGCCTCATATTCCACCGCGTAATTGATCATCTGGGCCAGGAAGATTTCTGTGGGGCTGCCCGCCGGCACCTCTATGTAGGCTCCCTGATAGCTCTCGACGTCAGGGTGCAGCAGGTTGTTGGCGGTGACGACATGCGAGAGCCAAGTCTGGCCCACCATGAAACCGGTCACCCAAGGGGCCACCTGGTAAGTGTAGACTCCTCCCGCGTGACCTCTAGCCGGCGCCACATCACCCTGCCCGTGGAGCACGTCAATGGCCTCGCGGAGGTCTTTCTGGCAGGCTTGATAGTAGCTGCCCTCGAACATGTCGTCACGCGGGGGATCCGCAAACGCGACGCCCTGCAAGAGCCATAGCGGGCGTCGGGAGGGAGACTCATTGAACTCGTAAAGGGCGCGGTAAAACGCCGGGGGCAGGATGGTGTAAACGCGCACGGTGTTGGCGCCCAGGTCACTAATCTTGTTCAACCAGTCGGTGTAGACGTCGACATCCGAGACGGCCTCGATGGGGAAACGGCCGGGCAGCGTCGCGGACAGACTAACGCCCGCCAGATAGACGGGCTTCCAGGTGTCGCCGGTACGCCAAGCTAAGAAGTCGCCTTGCACCCTCGCAGGATAGCGGAGATCCTTCGGGCGCTCGAACGCTGGGAACTCCAGGCTGGCTTTCCCTACGTCTCCCGAAATGTTGTAAAGTTCTCTCACGTTTTTCGCCGCGACGCTGTTTTCTTCATCTCTTGCCAAGGCCAGTTGAAACTCCCGTGCCGCATCACGGTTGCGCCCTAGCTGGCGGTAGAGGGCACCCCGGGCAACATGCATATCCGCTGTGTTCTCACCTTGGGCGACGAGCTGAGTGAGAAGCTGCGTGGCCTCGGCGAACTTGCCCAGGGCGATTTCGGTATAAGCATACCCCAAAGTGATGTCGACCACCCGCGGGGCGAGGTCGTGGGCGCGACGGAAATACGGCTCTTCGGCGGTTTTGGCGTCACCCAACTTCAGGTAATTCCAGCCCATCAAGCCCAGGATGGCCGTGTCATTGGGGTTGATCTGGTACGCTTGGCGGAGGAGCTGCAGCGAGCGGGAGTAGTTCTGGCTCTTGTATTCGGACACCGCCGCGGTATAGAGCGGCCCGGTCACCGGCTTGATCCAAAACTCCCAAACGTAGGTGACCGCCGCAATTACAGCCAGCGAAAGGATGATGCGGTTCTTTAGCAGGCGCATGTGTCAAGCCCTATGAGGTCGCTGCCCCGACATGGACTACTCTCTCCCATTTCCGGAATCCCGTGAGGAACCGGAAGACACCCTGGACGCGGAAGAGAAGCACCAGCTGGCGGTAACCGATGTTCTCCAGGACGGCGTACCAAAGCAGGGTTATCAGATCTCGAAGACTGGGGTAGCGGCGGTAAGTCAATTCTTCCAGCAGGACAGCGCCGACGGAGAGGAAGGCCCCGTAGACTACGCTCAGGACGACGAACAGGATGAAGAGGGTCACCGGTACCATTCCAAACAGCAACGCCAACGGCACCATGAAGTAGCCCAGAAACTCCACGACCGCGCCCAACCCTTCCACATAGAGGTGGAAGGGGAAACTAAACACTCCGATGACACCGAATTTGGAATTGAAGAGCATCTCGGAACTCTTCCACAGCGTCTGGCAAAGCCCCAGTTGCCAGCGCCGCCGCTGCCGCGCCAGCATTCTCATGGTCGAGGGGCACTCGGTCCAGCAGACCGGGTCGGAGGTAAACTTCATCTTGATCTTCCGCTTGTGGTGGACGGCCCAGCGATGGATCTGAACGATGAGGTCCATGTCCTCGGTGACCGTCTCGTGCTGGAATCCCCCCGTCTCCAGGACCGTCTCCCGGTGGAACACGGCAAAGGCACCCGAGACGATCAAGGTTCCCCCTAGCAGATCCCATCCGGTCCGACCAAAGAGAAAGCTGCGCAAGTATTCGACCACCTGGAAGCGCTCGATTCGTGTCTTAGGCAGCTGGACCTTGACCACCTTGCCGTCTTGCACTTCGCATCCGTTGAGGATGCGCACGATCCCCCCGCTGGCCACCGTATTGATGGGCGAGCGCAGGATGGGGCGCATCAGGCGCAACAGGGCGTCGCGCTCCAGGAGGCAGTCGGCATCCAGGGTGCAGAAGTAGGGTGTCCGACACACGTTGATGCCCACGTTTAAGGCGTCCGGCTTGCCCCCATTTTCTTTGCTGATGATCAGAAGGTTCGGGATGCGCGGGTTCAGATAAAAGCCCCGGATGGGCGTGGTCACCAGCCGGGGGCGATAGATCAAATCCATCTTGATCAGGCGAAAGGCAGTGATCAGCCCGTTGAGCGTACCATCGGTAGAACC
>JALHUF010000243.1 GCA_022866195.1 Terriglobia bacterium | reverse complement strand
CGTGAGCCCGATAAGCACGAGTGAAGAAATCAGAATCCCTATCAGATAGAGTCGTCGCATTGCGTACCTCCTTGTTGTGAGTGGACTGGTTAACGGTCAAAAGCCAGCGTTCCCGAAGCTTGCCAAACCCGATGGTTCCCGAAGGTTATACCAGCTCCCGCCGGTCAAGCGAGGGCGAGACCGGTGTCGCAAGCATGGCCGCGATGGGTCACACAATAGGTCTGGGAGGGTCGATTGTTAAGGAGTGCTCAGATTCAACAGCTCTCAACCGCGCGGATGTAGAGCGCCGCCGTCCCGGCGGCACACGCCTTCATTGCCGGCAAGATGCCGGCGCTACAGCCGCAGGTTGCGCTACAATCTTGCGGTGCCGCGGACGCGCCGACCAAAACTCGGCCAGCATTTCCTGGCAAGCGCTGCCTACCGTCGCCGCATCGCGGAGGCACTCCACCTTCGCGCCGATGACCTGGTCATCGAAATTGGCGCGGGGCGTGGCGCGATGACTGAGCTTCTCGCGGCCCGCGCCGGCCGCGTCATCGCCGTCGAACTTGACCCTGTTCTGGCTGCGAGCCTGCGAGAGAAGCTCAAAGCCACACCGCAGATTGAAATCCTCCAAGCCGACATCCTCACGACGGACCTCGCAGCCCTTTGCCGCGAGCACGAAGCTGAGAAATGCTTTGTCTTCGGCAATCTGCCTTACTACATCACCTCGCCGATCCTGCATCGCCTTTTTGCCTTTGCGCCGTGGATTCGCGCCATGGCGCTGCTGGTGCAGCGCGAAGTCGCGGGGCGGCTCACGGCCCTGACCGGCAGGCGCGCTTACGGCTACTTGAGCGTGCGCACCCAGCTTTATTCACGTCCCCGGGTCGTACTCGGTGTTCCGCCGGGGGCCTTTTCGCCCCCGCCCAAGATTCATTCGGCGCTCGTTGATTTCCAGATGATTCCTCAACTGCCGGAATGGGTAAGGGAACGAGAGGTCTCCCCGATTCCGGCGCGGCAGGCCGCCCATCCGCGCGAAATCGCCTTCGATCCCGCGGCAAGGTTTTTGGATTTTGTGAAGTGCTGTTTTGCGCAGAAGAGAAAGAACCTGCTGAATAACCTGGCGGGGATCTATTCTCGCGAACGCGTCGAGCAGGCCTTGGCCGCGTTAGGCCTGCCCCCCAACACCCGCGCCGAGCAGTTGGCACTCAGCCAGTTCGCCGGCCTCTTCGAGCGCTTGTCGTAGTGGAGACCTTCGGAGCTTTGGAGTGCGGAAGCTCTGCTTCCGCTTTGCCTTCGGCAAGCTTGCTGCGGCACCGCCGCGCCTGGCAGGTTACTTCCGGACCTCAACGGAGACAATCTCACCGACGTAGGCTGAACCATCGAAACTGCGGTAGGAGATGGCCGCCGCATGACCCTGGAGGTGCTGGCAGGGGTTGAAGGAATCAGGCGGTTTCCAGCTTGTGGTGAGGAACTCAATCTTGAAGTAATTGCTGGCGTGCAGGCGGAGCTTGCTGAGCGTGCCCTGCAACGTCAGTTCCAAGGCGGGCGCGGCTTTGCAGCTCACGGCGACGATCTTGCCTGCCGACCAGCCCGGCTTTCCCTTTGTGGCAGGTGCGGGCTGGCCCGCTGGCGTTTCCGGTTGGGGCGGCTGCTCTTCCTGAGCCCTTTCCGCCACGCTTTTCCTGGCCTCTTCGAGCTGGCGCTTGAATTCTTCCGTCTCGGCCCGCGCCCGCTCTTCGGCCTTCTTCTGTGCTTCCTGATAGTGCTGATACTGCCCGATGTTTGCGAGCAGCATTTCCGCATTGGCGCGGTCTTGGGGCGACTTCGCCGTATTCACCAGCCGCTCGGCAATCTGCCGCGCTTCGCCCACGTTACCCATCTGCATGAGCAGACTCGCGGCCACCAAGTGGTATCCCTGGACGCCGGGCTCCAATTGGATGGCGCGGCGGGCAATGGCGAGCGCGGCCTTCAGGTCTTTTCCCCGGCGTCCCAGCACGCTGGCCAAAGACCCGTACGCCGGAGCGAACTGGTTATTGAGATCTATCGCGCGGCGCAGGCTGGCCTCGGCCTCCGCCAGATGTTGCTCGTCGTGACCTTCTCGTTCCGTCAGCATGGCGTGATAGTAATGTGCCAGGTGGCTGCGCGAATCGAGCTTCACCGCCTCGCTGAACCATTTCTTGGCTTCGACAAGGTGCTCCTGGTGGAGTTCAATGAAACCCAGGCTCTCATGAGCCAGCGCGTTGCCCGGATCTTGCTGGAGCGCGTCCTCCAGCAGAGCCCGGGCCCGAGCGTACTCCTGCTGATGCGCCAGGAAGTCGCCGCGCAGGGCGGCCGACTCCGGCGGCGTGAGCTCGCGCGCCAGCAGGGATACATCCTCCGCGCTGATCGCGCTGCTCACCCGCAGGAAGTTGTAGGTCGCCTGGTGAATGTAGGATTCGAGTTCCTTCTGCACCTTCGCGAGATCTCCAAAGGCACGACTGGCGGCTTCCAACCCGTCCACATCCTGCTCCAGCAAATTCAGGAAAGTCAGCAGGGGGGCGTCGCTCGGTTTCGTGCGGACCACCATGAGGTAGTGCACAAAGGCCCAGGACTGGGCGTAGAAAACCGAGCCCTTGTGTTCCTCGTTGTAGTAAGGCGAGGAATGATCAACCTTGAAGAGCGTATCCATCGGCATCAGCCGGTTCTCCCGGAGGAATCGGACGTGCTCCCCGCTCGGGTACCACAGCTCGATGGCCTTATCGAGGATGCGGGTGTTGCCATAGAACTCCGCCAGACCCTCGTCCAACCACAAGGGCAACGACTTCACATTCTGGTTCACCAGCAGATGGGTGTACTCGTGGAAGACCGTGTGGTAGAGGTCCGTCCCTTCCACGTCCAGACGGAGCAAAACGAAGTTCTTCTCCGGGCCACGCAGGAAGTATCCTGACCGTTTCAACTGGCCTTTCTTCGTCCAGTCGCCCGGTCCCAACGCCGCGAAGGTTTTCTCGTCTTTGGCGGCGAGCACGATGATGGGGGCACTGGTATCCACTTTTAAACGCGGAAAGGCCGTGTGGAACACCTCACGGATCCGCTCGAATTGCCCCATCACGCGCCGCGCTTGCTTCTCGTTGCCGTTGGTGATCACCGCAAAGTGCGGGCTGCGGACTTCGAGCCACTTCTGGGGCTTCTCCGGGGTGGCGGGACATACCGCGGACGCGAACGAGAAAACCAACAGCAGGCGCGCCAACAGACGGCCAAGCAT
>JALHUF010000242.1 GCA_022866195.1 Terriglobia bacterium | reverse complement strand
GTTTCTCGATCTGCCCGATGCGAGATTCGAGGTCCACTCCCTCCTTGGGAATATGCACCAGCCCTTCAACAACCAGGGGACTGACACCGGTCACGGACTCCGGCAGGTGATCCAGGCGTACCAATCCATCCCGATCCCCACTGACCGCCACAGCCCGTTCGATGGCGTTCTCAAGTTCCCGCACGTTCCCGGGCCAGGCATAATGCATGATGGCTGAGAGACTGGGCGGATCAAAGTCGCGTAAGGGTTTTCCCATCTGGAGGGAGTACTTCCGCAAGAAGTGGCGGGCCAGGGGGTCGATGTCGTCCTTGCGCTCCCGTAGGGGCGGCACATGGATCGGGATGACGCTGACGCGATAGTAGAAATCCTCGCGGAACTGGCCGGCGCTCACCATGCTCTTGAGGTCACGATTAGTCGAGGCAATCAGCCGCACGTCCACCGGGATGTCCACCGTGCCGCCCAGGGGACGCACCTTGCGTTCCTGCAGCACGCGCAGGAGCTTTACCTGCATGCTGAGGCTGGTTTCGCCAATCTCGTCCAGGAAGAGAGTGCCGCCATTCGCCGACTCAATGATGCCCTTCCTGTTGGTGTCGGCGCCGGTAAAAGCTCCCTTGAAATACCCAAACAACTCGCTTTCCAGGAGCGTCTCGGGAAAGGCGCCGCAGTTGATGGAGACAAAAGGTTTTTCGCGCCGCGGGCTGGCCTCATGAATCGCCCGCGCGACCAATTCCTTTCCCGTCCCGCTGTCGCCCGTGATGAGTACCGTGCTGATGGTGGGCGCCACGGTGCGGAGCATTTCCAGGATGGCCTGGATCTTCGCACTATGGCCCACGATATTGTCTTGGGCAAAGACCCGGAGCAGTTCGCGCCGCAGGCGAATGTTCTCCTCGCGCGGGGCCAGTTCTTCCAGGGCCCGGGAAACCACCAGCCGGAGTTCCTCCACCAGCTTGTCGGTCTTGATGACGTACCGGTAGGCCCCCAGGTTGAGCGCTTGCACGGCCGTGGAGACGGTGGGAACCGCTGTAATCAATATGAAGGCCGCAGGGTTGCGAGCCGCCTGGGCTTCCTCGAGCAGCGCCATGCCGGTGATGTCGGGCATGCGAATGTCAGAAATGATGACGTCATAGGCCTGGGAGCCCAGCTTGTTCAGGGCGGTGCGTCCGCTGGCCACGGTTTCCACCACGTGCCCGTCTTTACGGAAGGCAATCTCCAGCACCTGGCAGAGCGATTTCTCGTCGTCCACAATTAGCAAGCGGGCCATGGCACGTCCGAATTGTAAATTATGAATTACGAATGATGAATGACGAACCACAAAACGCCCGAGAAGAAAAGCGTCTTTGCAGCAGCGGGCTTCTATTCACCATTCCTAATTCAGCATTCAGAATTTATCTTTCAGCGTTCATTACGGCTGCCTGCGGGGCAGTTCAATAAGGAAACGCGTTCCCTTCCCCGGCGCCGATTTCACGTGGATACGGCCGTGGTGCCCCCGGACAATCTGAAAGACGATGGCCAATCCCAGGCCGGTGCCGTTGGCAAATCCCGCCTGGAACGGCTCAAAGAGTCGGTCAATCTGCGCCTCGTCCAGGCCGACGCCGCTGTCCGCCAGCGCCACGCGCACGTAGGCTGTGGCCCCATCCTCGACTTCCGCCGTCAGGGTTCCTCCTTCGGGCATGGCCTTCAGGGAATTGTCGCAGATGTTCCAAAAGACCTGACGCAGCTTGTCCGGGTCCGCACAGGCGACGACGGGGCGGCGCGGCAACTTGCGCTCCACGCGGTAGCCCGGACCAAACAAGGGATGATGCTGCAGGAGCAGCAAGGTTTCCTCCAGCAGCTTCACCACATCCACGTCGCGGAATTCGAACTTCTGCTCGCGGGAGTAAATCAGGAAATCCGAGACCAGCTTGTTGAGGCGTTCCGATTCGCCGCTCACGATGTCGATCAGCTTGGCCTGGTCTTCATCGAGGTAGGCAATGCTTTGGAGAACCTTCACTGAACCGGCAATGGAGGCCAGGGGGTTGCGAATCTCGTGCGCAATCGCCGCGGAAAGGCGGCCCAGCGTCGCCATGCGGTCGATAGCACGGTATTCAGCTTCCAGGCGCTTCTCCTCCGTGAGGTCCCGGAAGTTGTACACGTATCCCACCCGGCCCGTCTCCGGCAATATCAGAGGTGAGGCCGCAATTCCCAGAAAGCGCCGTTCTCCCGTCGGGTGCATATAGGTTACCTCCTGGCGGGGGTTAGGCATGGTGGACTCCGCGCCAACTCCCGCCGCCAAGGGCAAGCCCGCCAGCACCTCCCGCAGAGGCTTCCCCTTGAGCTCCCCAGGCCGGCGACCCAAAATCGCTGCCCCGGCGGGATTCAGGTCCTGGATGGTCCCATTCAGATCTGTCGTGATGAGCCCGTCGCGCATGCTCTGAATAATGCTTTCATTGATGGCTTGGAGGCTGGCCACCTGCCCGCGTTTGTCGCGCAGTTCCGCGCCCGTCTTGCGCAGGCTTTCCGCCAGGTAACTGGCCAAATAGGCGACGGCAAAAAAGCCAAAGAGGCTGGCGAAAATCTTGACCTGGAGACGCCCCAGGTCCACGGGAAAGGGAGAAGAAGTTGCCAGGAAGCGCAGGGCCGGATGGTCCAGAGCCACGTCCGGATAAAGGCTGGGAAGGTAGGCCAGCTCCAGGAGGAAGCCCATGAACACGAAGCTCACCGCGGCCACCAGGAAGACACGGCCGCGCGGCAGGAGCATGCTGGCCAGAATGATGGCCACCAGATAAAGCGAGAGGTAGTTGCTGTCCAGGTCACCGGTGACGTGCACGATGGCGGTGATAACGCATACGTCCGAGAGAATTTGCAGGTAGGCTTGCTGCAAGTAGTCGCGGCTGATCTGGTTGTAGATCAGGAAGAACAGATTGAGGATGTACCAGAGGATGACCACCATTCCCAGGTTCCGCACCGCCTCCGGGTGGCTCAGGTCGGGCACCACCTGCCGCAGGGAGAATTCGATGGCGAACACGAAGGTGATGATGACAAAGCGGATTTTGATGACGTAGGGGAGCCAGGCGTGGAGTTCACCGGTGAACTTCATGGAAGCACTGGTCGGGATTATAGGAAGTGCCGTTCTTCAAGACAAGAGTTGCGCAGGGACAAACCGTGCTGGCGGAGCCTTTGCAGCTTACCTGCGATCTCATGCAAGGTGGACGAGCGGTGCCTTCCGGGGCCTGGTGGATCAGGCCCCGGAAGGTGTTGAAGATTCCCTGCACGCCTTAGCCGGCCAGCTTCCCGACGAGCTCGAACAGCGGCAGGTACATGGAAATGACCACGCCGCCCACCACGACGCCCAGGAACAAGATCATCAGGGGCTCCATAAGAGTCAGGAGGTCGCCGACCGCCGCGTCCACCTCATCCTCGTAAAAGTCAGCAATCTTCTGGAGCATGGCGTCGAGGGCGCCCGTCTGTTCACCCACGCCGATCATCTTCACGACCATGTTCGGGAACACGCCTGTTTCCCGCAACGGGTCCACGATGGTGCGGCCGCCTTCGATCGCCTTGCGCACCTCCAGGATGGCCTTCTCCACCACCGCGTTGCCGGAGGTGCGCGCTGTAATCTCCATGGCCTCCAGCATGGCCACGCCGCTGGTGATCAGCGTGCCCAGGGTGCGCGTGAAACGCGCCACGGCGATTTTCCTCAGGAGAGCTCCCAGGATCGGGATGTTTAGCGTGATGCGGTCGATGATCATCCTGCCGTTGGGCGTGCCGTAGTACCACGTCAGGCCATAGCCACCCGCCCCCATCAAGACGATGAGGGGCAGCGCGAAGGTCCCCACACCCTCGCTGAGGGCCATGACAATGCGTGTGGGAAGCGGCAGCTTCACCCCCAGGCCGGCGAAAAGCGTGCCGAAAATCGGCACCACCTTCCACAGCAACAGGAAGATGACGCCACCAGCGATCGCCAGCACGGCAACGGGATAGATCAAGGCGGATATGACCGCGCGCTTCAACTTCACCGCCTTTTCGATGTACCCGGACAACCGCTGGAGAATGGTGTCGAGAATACCGCCCGTCTCACCGGCTTCCACCATGTTGGTGTAAAGGTCGTCGAAGATCTTGGGATACTGCCGCAGCGCGTTAGCCAGGGTCGAGCCGCTCTCGACCAAGGAGCGGACTCCCGCCAGCACTTTGGCGAACGCCTTGTTCTCCTGTTGGGTGGCGAGGATTTCCAGGCATTGGACCAACGGCAGACCAGCGTCAATCATCACCGAGAACTGGCGGGTGAAGATGGCCAGTTCCTTGGCACTGACCCTGCCCACCACCTTCGGTCTGGGGATAGCGATTTCCCGCCCCTTCTCCACGATCCGGGTAGGGGTGATTTGGTCGCGCCGAAGGAGTGCATCCAAGGCCTCGCGGCTGGGAGCGACACGCGTTCCGCTGACTTGCTCGCCCGTGCGGGAAGTACCACGAAATTCATATTGCGGCATCGCTGAGTCACCTCGCTGGTTGGTCTATGTGCCCGCTGGCAGCCACCGCCGCTAACGCCGCGCGGGGGTATAGGGCGCCGCCGGACGCTGTCCCGCGGCGGCGGGGGCGCCGCGACTAATCATATCCTGGAGTTCCTCGGCGTTGCTCGAACGCCCCACGGCCGTCTCCAGAGTGATCAATCTTTGCTGGAAAAGCGAGTGGAGCGACTGGTTCAACGTCTGCATCCCGAACTTGTCCTGGCCGGACTGCATGGCCGAATAGATCTGGTGAATCTTGTCTTCCCGAACGAGGTTGCGGATGGCGGCGTTGGGGACCAGGATTTCCATGGCCATCACCCGCCCCTTGCCGTCGGCCCGCGGCAGGAGCGTCTGGCACATGATGCCTTCCAGCACCAGCGAAAGCTGGGCGCGGATCTGCGATTGCTGGTGCGAGGGGAAAACGTCGATGATGCGGTTGATGGTGGAGGACGCCGAGTTCGTGTGCAGCGTTCCGAAGGTTAAGTGGCCGGTCTCGGCAATGCGCAGCGCGGACTCAATGGTTTCCAGGTCGCGCATCTCGCCGATCAGCACCACGTCGGGGTCTTCCCGCAGGGCGGCGCGCAGAGCGTTCGCGAACGAGTGGGTGTCAGAGTGGATTTCGCGCTGATTCACCAAGCATTTCTTGTGCGCGTGAATGAACTCGATGGGGTCCTCGATGGTGATCATGTGCTCATAGCGCGCCTCGTTGATCAAGTTGAGCATCGTGGCCAGGGTCGTGGACTTGCCGCTGCCCGTGGGGCCGGTGACCAGGATCAGTCCACGGGGCTTCTCGCACAGCTTGCGGACCACTTGGGCCAGGCCAAGCTGATCGAAGCTCTTGATCTCATAGGGGATGACGCGGAAGACGCCGGCCACCGCGCCCCGCTGGTTAAAGAGGTTGCCGCGAAAACGCGCGATGTTCTTGATGCCGAAGGAAAAGTCGAGCTCCAGGCCCTCTTCGAAGCGGTGCTTCTGGGCGTCGGTCAGGATGCTGTAGGCGAGCTGTTTGGTATCCGCCGGCCCGAGCACCGGCAGGTCTTCGCAAGGCTTGAGCGCGCCGTGGACGCGGATGCGCGGCGGTGAATTCGTGGTGATGTGAAGGTCGGAACCTCCCGCATCCACCATCCGTTTCAACAATTCGCTCAGGCTGGGTATCGGCATTGCTTTCGCTCTCCTCCTCCGCGCGCCCCGCCGAGGGAGCGGAGCATTCTACAGCACCGTCTCGCGGATCACTTCTTCCAGAGTAGTCATTCCGGCGGCCACCTTGATCAACCCGCTCCGACGCAGACTGATCATACCCTGCTCAATGGCTTTGCGCTTGATCTCCAGGGCCGAAGCGCCTACCAGGATCAGTTCGCGCAGCTCGTCGGTGACTTCCAAGACCTCGTACAAACCCACACGCCCCTTGTAGCCCTTGTTGCCGCAGGTGACACAGCCCCGGCCCTTGTAAGCCTTGGCGGTCTTGACTTCCTCGGGGGTGAACCCGGCGTCGATCAAGACCTGCGGGCTAAGTTCCTCGTCATACTTGCACTCCTGACAGACGCGCCGCGCCAGGCGCTGCGCACAGATCAGGTGCACTGACGTGGCCACCAGAAAGGGCTCAATCCCCATGTTCATCAAGCGCGAGATCGTGGCCGGCGCGTCGTTGGTGTGCAGGGTGGAAAGAACCAAGTGACCGGTGAGCGCCGCCTTGATGGCGATTTCCGCCGTCTCGAAGTCCCGGATCTCGCCCACCAGAATGATGTTGGGATCCTGGCGGAGGAACGACCGCAGGGCCGTGGCGAAGTTCAGGCCGATCTGCTCCTTCATCTGGACCTGGTTGATGCCGGGCAACTGGAATTCCACCGGGTCTTCGGCGGTGACGATGTTGGTATCCGGCTTGTTGAGCTGGGCGATGGAAGAATAAAGCGTATTGGTCTTGCCGCTGCCCGTCGGCCCGGTCACCAGCACCATCCCGTAAGGCTTGAAAATGGCCTTCTGGAACTTCGCCAACGACTCCGCCTCGAATCCCAGCTTGGTCATGTCCAGGCGGAGGTTTTCCTTGTCCAGGAGCCGCATCACGATTTTTTCGCCGAACAGGGTGGGCAGGACAGAGACACGGAAGTCGAGCTGCTTTTTCTTGCCGTTGTGCATCATGCGGATCATGATGCGTCCGTCCTGGGGCAGGCGCTTTTCGGAGATGTCGAGCTTGGCCATGATCTTCACGCGGCTGATGATGGCGTCCCGCAGCTTGTTGGGCGGGTTCATGATGGTCGCGAGCATCCCGTCAACCCGGTAGCGCACCCGGTATTCTTTTTCGTAAGGCTCCATGTGGATGTCGCTGGCCCCGCGCTTCACCGCATCGGTCAGGATGTAGTTCACCAGCTTGATGACGGGAGCCTCTTCCGCCGCTTTTTCCAGCGCGGCGAGATTCAGCGTGGATTCGTCCTCGGCCTCCAGTTCCACGCTCTCCGCCTGGCCCTCGTCGATGAAGCTGACGATGTCCTCGATCTCCTTCTTGCGCTCCACATCCTCGATGCTACCGTAGTGCTTCTTGATGGCCTCCGATATGGCGCTTTCCGAAGCCACCACCGGCTCGATGTTGAAGCCCGTCATGAACTTGATGTCGTCCATAGCGAAGACGTTGGTGGGATCAACCATGGCCACCGTCAGCGAGGACCCGACCCGGCTCAGCGGCAGGATCTGGTACTTGGTTGCGGTCTCCATGGGAATCAGCTTAATGACGTTGGAATCGACCTCGAAGTACGCCAGGTTGATCGAAGGAACGCCATACTGACGGGAAAGCACGGCCGTGACTTCGTCGTCGCTGAGAAAACCCAGTTTCACCAGGGAGTTCCCTAGCCGCCCGCCGTTGGTCTTCTGGTATTCCAGGGCTTGCTTGAGCTGTTCGCTCGAGATGATCTTCTCTTTAATCAGGATTTCGCCAAGCTTTCCCGACATTCCTCAACCCCTCATACGGACTCTTGGGACCGAGGCCTTAGGGACGTCTGCGCTCGGCACAAGTTCAGCCATCGGCCCTAACCCACTCACTTCAAAGCATCCTAGAGAACTCGGGAAACAATGTCAAGCCGATTTCCTTTCCGGCCCGCTTGTGTCACGCCCGCTTCTCCGGCAATGAAGCATTCCCAGCACAATGGGCGGCGGATACGACGGCCTCAGGGGCCCGGCGCTGGCAAAGAATGCCGCGCTGTAGTCCGGGACCCCCTCGGCGCCTGCCTTGACTTCACAGGGACGGGAGTATACTTTCGAGGATTATGAGGTTGGCGGCGAAGCAGCCTGAAGTCACGGTAGCAGCGGTGTCCGCGCGACCGTTTCTTCATTCGGTAATGAGCACGACCCATCCTGGCGGGTCGGGATTGCTGCCCCAGAGCCAGGAGGTGGGCAAAGCTCTGCGCCACTACTACGACGTGCTGTTCGAGCGGCTGGGCCCCCAGCAGTGGTGGCCTGCCCGGACGCGTCTCGAGGTCATTCTGGGCGCCATTCTCGCCCAGAACACAGCCTGGAGAAACGCCGCCCTGGCCCTGCGCCGCCTGCGGAAGGCCGGCCTGCTGCGCCTGTCCAGATTGCAGCAAGCCTCCCGGTCAGAACTGGAGGCGTGCATCCGCCCCGCGGGCTTCTATCGCCAGAAGGCCCTGACTGTCCGCAATTTCCTGAGCTGGCTCGCGCGCACGTGCCAGGGATCGCTGGCGAGACTCTTCTCCCGGCCACCCGCCGCGCTCCGGCGTGAGCTTCTGCGCATCCGGGGCCTGGGCCCGGAGACGGTGGATGCCATCCTCCTCTACGCGGGGCGTCATCCCTTCTTTGTTGCCGACGCGTACACCCGACGTATCCTGGCGCGTCACGGATTGGTGCCTGCCACCGCTGGCTACGCGGCCGTCCAGGACTTCCTCCACCGGCACCTGGTGGCGGACCAGGCTTTGTGCAACGAGTACCATGCGCTGCTGGTCGCGGTGGGCAAGCGCTTTTGCCAGCGCCGGCGGCCGGACTGCCAAGCGTGCCCGCTGGGGGACTTCTTGCCGCGCGTACCTTTGGCGGAGGAACGCCGTCCCAGCCCGGCCGCTGCTTGGGCGGTGACGGAAGCAGTGTGAAGGAGTCCACCCGTTGCGTGGATGGGGGTGAGCTCCCAATGCCAATCTGAAGCGCGCGCAGTCTGCAAATGAATCAGAAGTCACATGGCCGGCGTCGGACCCTCCTGATAATCCTCCTGATTCTTGTTCCTGTCTTATTCTTTCTGGGCTGGAGTCAGGCGTCGTTGAACCTGTCGTTCATCCGGCCCGCCAGCGCTCAGCAGACTATCCTCTTGCTGGCTGTTTCCACCGTCATTTTCCTGGCCTTCGTAATTTTCGCCCTGATTCTCGTCCGCATTCTGCTCAAGCTTTACGTGGAACGCCGGCGGGAACAACTGGGCGCGCGGTTCAAGACCAAGATGGTAGCGGCCTTTCTGGGTCTGTCGCTCGTGCCGGTTTGTTTTCTCTTCATCTTCGCCTACGGCCTGCTCAACCGTAGCATCGACAAGTGGTTCGGCATCCCCTTTGACGTGGTGCGCAAGGACGCCAACGAGATCTTCCGTCGGGTGGAGATCCAGGCGGAACAGCACGCCCTGCACAACACCCGCGACCTGGCCGCTAATGAGGAACTGGTCCGCAGCCTGGCGCGGCCGGAGGTGGCGGTCGCACCCTTGCTGGCGCCGCAATTGAAGATCCTGGACCTCGAGTCTGTGACGTGCTTCGACTCCCAGGGACGCCTGCGAGCGCACGTAGGCAATCCCGGGCCCGGGTCCGCCGAGGTGGCGCGCCTCCTCCCGGAACTGGCTTCCGGACGGCTGCCTGCCGAAGGTGCATCCGCTCGCTGGCACTCGGCGAACGCCGATCTCTTCCTGGCGGCCTGTCCCGTCGTGGGAGCGGACGGCCAGCGGCTGGGAACTGTGGTGAGCGGCACGCAGTTGTCCACCAGCATCAAGCAGATGGCGGAGGAAATCCAGCAGGAAACCCAGAAGTATGACGCGCTCAGCCGCGAGCGCAAGGCGGTGAAGCGCACCTACCTTTCGATCCTCTGGTTCCTCACCCTGCTGATCATGTTCCTCGCCACCTGGTTCGCCCTCTTTCTTTCCAAGCAGGTTACCGTCCCTATCCAGGCCCTGGCTGAGGCCACGCACGAAGTCTCCCACGGCAACCTGAGTTACCGGGTCGCGACGCGCGCCGACGACGAACTGGGGACGCTTATCAGCTCCTTCAATGAGATGACCCAGCAACTCGAGGAGAACCGGCGCGCTCTGGAGCAGGCGGCCCAGGACCTGCAAAATGCCAACCGCGCGCTGGAGGAACGCACCAACACTACCGAGGCCATCCTGCAAAACATTCCCACCGGCGTCATTTCCTTTGATCGCCAGGGCCAGATCACTCAGGTCAACGCCACGGCCGAGCGGATGTTCGGCTTCGCGGGAGTGCACTCGGCGCGGATGCTTTCCGACCTCTTCTCACCGGAGGACGTGCGGGAAATCTCGCGTCTCTTTCGCCGCGCGGCCCGCCAGGGGGTGGTGACCCGCCAGATGGAGTTGGATTTCGGCAAGCGGCGGGCGTTTGTGGCCCTCACCATTTCCTCGATTCGCGCCAGCCACGGCACGGTGGGCTCAGTCCTGGTGCTGGAAGACCTGAGCGAGCTGCTCCGCGCCCAGAAGGTTGCAGCCTGGCAGGAGGTGGCGCAGCGGATCGCCCACGAAATCAAGAACCCGCTCACTCCCATCCAGCTTTCCACAGAGCGAATTGCTCGTCTGATCGAACGTGCCAGCCCGCAGGCGCTTTCTCAGGATCTGGTGGACGCAGTCGCGCAAAGCACCACGCTGGTTAGTCGCGAGGTCGAATCGCTGAAGGCGCTGGTGGATGAATTCGCAAACCTGGCGCGCTTCCCGGCTTCTCGTCCGGTGCCCGCGCGCTTGAACCCCATCGTGGAGAACGCCTTGAACGTCTTTGATGGGCGGCTGCATGGCATCGCGTTGCACTGCGAGCTGGCACCGGACTTGCCCCTGGTCCAGGCCGACCCGGAGCAGTTGAAACGCGCGGTGGTGAACTTGATTGACAACGCCGCCGAGGCCCTGGAACATTCCGCGCTCAAGGAGATTTGGATCCGCACCGCCCTTGATAGTGAACGTGACGTGGTCGAACTCATGGTGGCGGATAGCGGGCCGGGCCTTGCCCCGGACGCCAAAGAAAGGCTTTTCCTACCGTTCTTTTCCACCAAGCGCCGAGGGACGGGGCTGGGGCTGGCTATCGTCAGCCGGATTGTCTCCGAGCATAACGGCGCCATCCGCGTCGAGGAGAACCAGCCGACGGGAACGAGGTTTGTCATCGAGTTGCCGGTGGACCGCGCCGCCACAACCAATGCAGAGTTATGAATGCAGAATGATGAATGCGGAATGATGAACAAGCCCCTACGACGCCACCGATTTTGCGGTTCCCTTTCATGCTCCGTCATTTATAATTCACAATTCAGAATTCACAATTTGTGCTATGCCTCGCTACTCTCTCCTCATTGTTGACGACGAAGAAGGGATTCGCCAGTCTCTCGGCGACGTGCTGCGCGATGAAGGCTATCGGGTAGAAGCCGTGGAGAGCGGCGAAGCTTGCCTGGAAACGCTCGCCAAGAAGAAGTTCGACGCGGTGCTGCTGGACATCTGGCTGCCGGGCATCGACGGCCTCCAGACCTTGGAGCAGATTCAGACCCTGGAAGGCCCGCCCCTGGTCATCATGATCTCCGGGCACGGCACCATCGAAACCGCCGTCCGCGCCACCAAGCTGGGCGCTTTTGACTTCATTGAGAAGCCGTTGTCGGTTGACAAGACGCTCCTCACACTCAAACACGCGCTCGAGCAGCAGCAACTGGCCACACAGAACCGCCAGCTGCGGGAAGAGCTTCGGGGCCAATATCGCATTATCGGCGACAGCATCCCCCTGAAGGCTCTCCGCCAGCAACTGGCACTGGCCGCTCCCACTCAGGGGCGAGTGCTGATCTACGGCGAGAGCGGCACGGGAAAGGAGTTGATGGCCCATGCGTTGCACCTCATGGGCCCGCGCGCCGAGCAGCCCTTCGTGGAGGTCAACTGCGCTGCCATCCCGGAAGAGCTGATTGAAAGCGAACTGTTCGGGCACGTGAAGGGTTCGTTCACTGGCGCGCTGGAGGACAAGGTGGGCAAGTTCGAGCAGGCCCATGGCGGGACGCTCTTCTTGGATGAAGTCGGCGACATGAGCCTGCGCACCCAGTCCAAAGTCCTGCGGGTCATCGAAGAGCAGCGCTTCACCCCCGTGGGTTCCGCGACCAACCTCACCGTGGACGTGCGTGTGATTGCCGCCACCAACAAGCACCTGGAAGAGGAAATCCAGCGCGGCAACTTCCGCGAGGACCTCTTCTATCGCTTGAACGTTATTCCCTTCTACGCCCCCGCGCTGCGTGAGCACCCCGAGGATGTCCCGGCGCTCGCCAATCATTACCTGGCGGAGTTCGCGCGCACCTACGGCCGGCGTCCCAAACACTTTTCCGAATCGGCGATGGAAGTGTTGCTGAAAAATCGCTGGCCGGGGAACGTGCGCGAGCTGAAGAATCTGGTCGAGCGCCTGGTGATAATGGTGCCGGGCGACCGCATCGAGCGCCGCCACTTGCCGGCTACTCTCCACCACGACCATGTACGCGCCCATGCGCCGCGCGGCACGGGAACCCGCTCCGCAAATACGGCCTTTTCCAGCCTCCAGGAAGCCCGCGCGGCTTACGAACGCGAGTACATCCTCCGCAAGCTCGAGGAGAACCAGGGCAACGTCACCCGCACCGCCGAAGTCCTGGGCCTCGAACGCAGCCACCTCTACCGCAAGATGAAATCCCTCGGCATCAGCGTCGGTGAGTAGCGTCGCCCTTCAGGCTGACAGGTCTAGCGCAAGGTCCGAAGTTTGACCTTGCGGCTTTTGCCCGCTGTCCCGGCGAGACATTCTGTGGCACTAGACCGGCTCTCCGGGCCCCGGGAGAGTGGCGCTACTAACTCTCCCCTTCTAACGCGCGCATCTGTTGTAGTATCGTTCCCCTCAAGTAATGCGAGGAAAAAGAGGCTGTGCCCCGATGCGTGCCTGCCACGGGCTCGAGCAGGCTTTTTCTGACAACGTCCCGGAACCCTGGCGGGTGCCCTCGGCGAACCGCCGGCCGCTTCGCGTTCACAGAATGCAGATTTCAATTGTAGGTATGTTGATTGTGTGCGCGTTGACGCTGCCGGTCCTGTGGGCGCAAAAGGTGCGCGAACCGCTCCGGGTGCCGGAAATAGTCGACCTTTTGACAAGTGGCGTGTCGCCGCGGCGGGTCGAGACGCTGGCGCGTCAACACGGCATCGCCTTTCAGCTTACTTCGGCGGCGGAGGACGAACTGCGCAAGGCGGGGGCCACCGAGGATTTGCTAAACGCGCTACGCGAGCTGGCGCCCAAGCCGTCGGTGCTCCAAATTGAGTCAACGCCGGGCGCCCAGGTCTATGTGGATGACGTGTTCGCAGGCAAGACAAGTTCGGACGGCCGGCTGATGATCTCGACGCTTGGGCCGGGCCAACACCGCATCCGCCTTGCCGCCGACGGCTATCACGATTTCCAGCAGACCGTAGAGCTCGCGCCCAATAAGACCACAACCGTCCCTGTCACTCTCGAAGCCGCCAAGCCCGCCGCGCCCCCAAAGCCTGTGACGGCTCCGCCACCGGAGGCCGCTTCGGCCCCTCGTCCGAAAGCCATACCCGCGCCACCGCTTTTTGTTTTGGAGCGCACTCTGGCCAGCCTGGCCAAAGCCTTCTTCGCCGTGGCCTTCAGCCCGGACGGGCGCTACCTGGCGGCCGGGGCCGAAGATAGGACGGTCAGGCTTTGGGAGGTGGCCACAGGACAGGCCATGCACACACTCAGCGGCCACAAGGACATCGTCGGCGCGGTGGCCTTCAGCCCGGATGGGCGCTATCTGGCCTCCGGCAGCCAGGACAGAACCGTCAAGATCTGGGAGCTAGCCACAGGCCGCGAGTGGCGCACGCTGGGCGGACACCGGGACTCGGTGGCGTCAGTTGCCTTCAGTCCGGACGGGCGTTGGCTAGCCTCGGGAAGTAAGGATGGCACGGCCAGAGTCTGGGACGTAGCCACGGGGCAGGAGCTGCGGACCTTCACCGGCCACGGGCAGTGGGTCTACTCCGTGGCCTTCAGCCCGGACGGAGGCTATTTGGCGTCGGGAAGCCAAGACATGACGATAAAACTCTGGGATGTAGCCACCGGAGAAGAAGTGCGCACGCTCCGCGGCCACCAGTTCGCAGTCCACTCGGTGGCCTTCAGCCCCGACGGCCGCTGGCTGGCCTCCGGAAGCCGCGACCAGACGGTGAAGCTTTGGGACGTGGCTACGGGGAAAGAAATATGCGCGCTGAGCGGCCACGCCGGTGGAGTGTGGAGCGTGGCCGTCACTCCCGACGGACGATACGTAGCCTCGGCGAGTAGCGACCGCACCGTCAAGCTCTGGGAGGTGGCCACCAAACGCGAGGTGACTACGCTCTTCGGCCACAGTCAGCTTGTGGGCGCCGTGGCCCTCAGCTCCAATGGGCGCTATCTGGCTTCCGGCAGCGACGACCGAACCGTCAAGCTCTGGCGACGGCGGGAATAGCCTTCCCAGCGCCGGCTGCGTAATGACTCACAGCCTCCGGCCGGTCGAACACGCGACGCATACCTCTTTTGCCTGATGCGTTGCCCCTCGGCACCGCGCGAGGCCCGAAGCGCAATTGGAATCGGCTCGCCCGCTCCCCGACGCTCTGCAACAAGTTGAGGCGCGCACACCATATAACGAGAAACAAACTTCGTGAACTCAAACCGTTGCGCAACGGTTCAAGAGCGCGAGACTCTGCCTGAGTGGGTCGGGGTTGTTAGAACGGCCGTTGCTACGCCTGTATTCCTGGCTTAGGAGAGAAGCCCCTCGGGCGCGCGTGTCCGGGAGAGCACAGACCCTTCCCCTTGCTTGAACGGGTAGCGCCGTCTGTTAGGCCTCGCCCCGGTAGTCAAGGGCGGCGACCAGATCTCTGCGGTCGCGCCAGCGGGGTTCGACTTTTACGAAGAGTTCAAGAAACACTTTAGGTGGGAACAGCCTCTCGAGTTCCAGGCGCGCCTCGGTGCCGATCTGCTTGATGCGTTGCCCGCCGGCGCCAAGCACGATGGGCCGCTGCGAATCCCGCTCGACCACGATCATCGCGTGGATGCGCGT
>JALHUF010000241.1 GCA_022866195.1 Terriglobia bacterium | reverse complement strand
GGAGCAAGGATGCTGCGGTGCCCTGCACGTGCACGCGGGCATGCGCGACTTGGCGCGCCAACTGGCCAAACAAAACATCCAAACCTTCCTGGCCGGCGGATTCGACGCCATCATCCCCAACGCTGCCGGATGTGGCTCCGTCATGAAGGAGTATCCGCTCCTTTTCCAGGAGGAGGAGCGGGAGTTCCAGGAGCCTGCCCGGGAGTTCAGCGCGCTGCTGAAGGACGTCACAGAATTTCTGGCGGGCATCGAGATAAACCGGGAATTTGCTCCAATGAAAGTGCGGGCGACCTATCAAGATTCTTGTCATCTCGGTCACGCGCAGCGCATCACGGCAGCGCCGCGCAAGCTGCTGCAAGGAGTGCCCGGCCTGGAGCTCATCGAACTTAAGGAATCGGAGATCTGCTGCGGCAGCGCGGGGATCTATAACGTGGTGCATAACGAGCTGGCGGAGAAATTACTGGAAGCGAAGATGCGTCGCATCGAGGAGACGGGCGCAGAGCTGGTGCTGACGGCCAATCCAGGCTGCTTGCTGCAATTGCGGGCAGGTCTAGCGAAGGCCGGGAACCGCCGGCGCGTCCTGCACGTGGTCGAGTTGCTCGACGAAGCCTATACGGCCGCGAGCTCCCCTTGAGTCTGTCAGGCGCGGTCCTCGGCCTGGAACGGTGCTGCAGCGCCCGCGGGGCCGCTTCAAACCGCGACGCTGAGGAATGTGTCCGCAGCCAACTTCTTCACCTCAGCATGGCGCGCAACACGGAGCGGAGGAGAATCCCATGGCCAACTTCCAGCCCAAGCATATCTTGTGCCCCATTGATTTCAGCGAGCATTCCGCCGCGGCCCTGGGGGTGGCAGGCGGGCTGACGAAGGCGTTTGGCGCTGAGGTGATTGTGCTCCACGCAGAGCGCCTGGAAGCGCCAGTGTACTTTACTGCCGCCCAGACGAAAGCGCTGCGAGCGCAACTCCGCCGGAGCGCGCGGGCGGCTCGCGCCTTCGTCGCCGATTTTGCCGGGAAGCATCTGCCGGAGGATCTTTCCCGCACCATCGTGCTGGTGGAGGGCGACCCGGTGCAGGCCGTATTGCGCGCCATCAAAGACTTGCGCGTCGGCCTGTTGGTGATGGGGACACATGGGCGAACGGGTCTGGCGCGGATTCGCTTGGGCTCGGTGACGGAAAGCGTGCTGCGTCAGGTGCGCACGCCAGTGGTAACCGTGGGGCCCCATATCAAGCCCGTGGCCGGCCTGCGCGCCATTCGGCGAGTGCTTTGCCCGGCGAACTTCGGTTACCTGGCCCGCCTGGCCTGTGAATACGCTGCGGCAATCGCGGAGAAGCTGAGCGCGGAGCTCAGCGTGGTACACGACGAGGAGGGCGCGCCGGAGGCGGGCCGGACGCTGGAGGAAATCCGGCAACTTGTTTGCGACTGGCTGCCGGCAGAGGTCCGCAGCCGGTGCACGGTGAAGGAGGTCGTCCGGCAGGGCCACGCGGCGCAGCAAATTGTAGCGGAGGCGAAAGAGTCTCGCGCCGACCTGATCGTCGTGGGCGCGCATCCGCGCAGTTTCCTGGGCACTATCCTATTTGGCTCGACGACGGAGTTTGTCATTCGCAACGCTACTTGCCCGGTTCTCTCCGTGATCCACAAAAAGACGCTCGCTCCACATATCAGGAGGGCCAGGCAAGATCAGGGACGATAACGAATCTGGCGGAGAGGGTGGGATTCGAACCCACGAGCCGATTGCTCGGCTACACGCTTTCCAAGCGTGCTCCTTCAGCCACTCGGACACCTCTCCGCGCCGCTCACACCCCAGAGTCCCCGGCGTTCTGGAAGACGAGACATCCATTATAATCTTTCCCCAGCTCCTGCGGGCAGCAGTTTCCTTATCTCCGCGCGTCCCGCAGCCCGAGATATCAGGCTAGCGACCGCTCGACCTCCTGGCCGAATTGCTCGATGAGGCGTAACGCCTCCCGCACATCCTCCTTGCGGGTGCGGTGGTTCAACACGCAGAAGCGCAGAACGTGGCATGAGCCCAATCGCGTTGAGGAAAGCATGAGTTGGCGGCTGGCGATGATGCGCGCGGCCAAGGCCTCATTCAGGCGGTTAAGGTAAACCTCGCCCTCAGTTCCTGAATCTGGCAACTTCTTGGGGACATAGCGGAAGGTGAAGATGCCCAGCGAGGGGCCGGTGGCAATCTCCAGGTGGGGGGAATTCTGAAAGAGCCTTACCGCGTAGGCGGTGAGGTCCAGGCACTGATCAATGACTTCCCGGAGGCGCCGGGCGCCGAAAGTCTTAACGGCCATCCACACCTTCAGGGCGCGGAAGCTCCGGGTCAATTGCACGCCGTAATCGCAGAAGTTCACCTCGCGTTCTTCGCGCGCCACATCCACCATGTACTCGGGCAGGATGCGGAAGGTCTCGCGCATCAGGCGGCCGTTACGGACAATGACGCAGCCGGCTTCGAAAGGGCAATAGAACCATTTGTGCGGGTCGAGGACCACGGAATCCGCGCGCTCGATTCCCGCCAGAAGCTCGCGACCTCTTGCGGTGAGGGCGGCAAAGCCGCCGTAGGCGGCGTCGACGTGCATCCAAAGCGAGTGTTCCCGGGCGATCTCCGCGATCTCGCGCATGGGGTCGATGGCGCCGGTGTTGGTGGTTCCCGCATTGGCAATCACCACCCAGGGCCGGAGGCCGGCCTTCCGGTCCAGCCCGATACGCTCGGCCAGTTTCTTTGTATCCAGGCGGAATTGCGGGTCGGTGGGAATGCGGCGCAGTTGCCGGAGATGAATTCCCAGCAGACGTAGGCCGCGATCAATGGAGGCGTGGGTCTGCTCCGACAGATACACAACCGCGTCGCTCGTCTCATCGTTCAGGACGGCGCGGCGCGCCACGGCCAAGGCCGTCAGGTTGGCAACCGACCCACCGCTCACCAGCAACCCCGCAGCTTCCGCCGGCAATCCCAGCATCTGCTTGAACCAGTCGAGGACGATCAATTCGACCTGGCTGGGGCCGGAGGATTCCAGCCACGTTCCGGCAAAAACGTTCGTCCCGGCCACCAGGGCGTCGGCGAGCACGCTGACGAAGTTGGGCGCACTGGGGACAAAGGCGAAAAAGCGCGGATGATCCAACTGGATGACGTTGGGCGCGACCTTGCGCGTGTATTCGTCGTACACCTGATCGAAGTTGCTGGGTTCTTCCGGCAGCGCTTCGCGCAGCAGCTTTTCGGTCTCCTCACGGCTCAATTCCTGGCCGAGGGTGCTCTCGCGCAGGTGGGCCAGCCGCTGGACCATCCAGTCCACCACGCGATAGCCGGCGCGCCGCATCGATTCTGGATCGAGGTCGAGGGATACGTCGTGGATCCTGGCTTCAAGTTGTTCGAGGGGAATTTCCGGGGTCATGCTGCCTCCCGTATTGCCGGAATGAAAGGGGTGTTGAGAGAGCTAGGTTTCGACCCGCCGCGCCAGGTCGCCGAGCAGGCTACCGAGCAGGTTATCCTGCGGGAAGCCCTGGCCCAGGTGCTGGCGAAAGCCTTCTGCCCAGCGAAGACCGGAGAGTTCACCCGCCCGTTCAGCCATCTGCCGCATGGGGTGGTCGGGACGAATAATCTCCTGCTGGGCATGCAGCCAAGCCTGCTGGCTCGCGTGGCAGGCAAGCATTTGCTCCTTGAGCGTGAGCGTGGCTGAGATGTCAATGCACAGGCTGGGCCGGATTTCCTTTCCCAGAATGTCGCGGCCGCCGAAAGGCTGCGCGTAGTAAAGGTGGGGCACGCGCCGGGCGGCAGGAGCTGGCCGGCGCGCGCCGGTACGGAAGTTCGGGGCCATGGCGCCGAAACAGGCGCTCTGGCAGAGGCGGCTGGTGGTTTCGTGGTCCACCATGTAGTCCACCGGTGAGTGCGTCAGTACCAGTTCGGGGTTCACACGGCGCACAAGCTCCAGCACCTTCTTGATGGTCCGAGCGTCGTAGAGAACCAGGAGGTCTTTCTCGTCCAGGCAGGTGTAGGTGGCCTCGATAAGTTTCGCGGCGCGCGCCGCCTCTGTCCGCCGGATGCGGGTGATCTTGGCGGGAGACAGGGTGGTGCTTCCGCAATCTCCCGCCGTCATGGTCGCGATGGGGATTTGGGCTCCGCGACTGGCTAGGTGGACCATGGTTCCGGCGCAGAGAAATTCCGCGTCGTCCGGATGCGCGAATAACGCGAGGACCTTCACCGGTG
>JALHUF010000240.1 GCA_022866195.1 Terriglobia bacterium | reverse complement strand
CCGGCGCCGGAGTACGGTTCTCGGGCGGGCGGCATTTGACGATGTTGCAGATGTAAACCTCCTCGCGCTTCATGCCGATGAACTGAATCAGCCGGTTCAGGAGCTGCCCCGCACGGCCCACGAAGGGCAAGCCCTGCTCATCTTCGTCGGCCCCGGGAGCTTCACCCACGAACACTAACGCGGCGTGCGGATTCCCTTGCCCGAACACGATGGTCTTGCGCCCCGCCGCCAGCCGGCAGCGCCGGCAATCACCGAGGTCTTCCAGGACTTGCTAGAGTGTTTCGTGCTCGCGGCGCGGAGGCGGGGGAGCTTCAAACAGGCTCAGGGAACGCGCGGGCGGGCCGACAGATGAGATTGGCGCGCCGACGCGGCGGGTCGTCTCGGCCGGCGCCTGGGCGGCAGCCGCTTGGGCGGCGGGAGGCTGGACCTCTGCGCGGGGAGACACCGGCGACGCGGAGCCTGGCGCTCGCCGATAGAAGTCCTCAATCCCCAGGTCACGGTAGAACTTAAGCCACGCGGCGAGTTCCTGGCGCACTCGGTCATCCATGGGCATCTGGTGTCAGGTTTCGGGTGCCGGGTGTGAGAAGCAGGACATCAAAAGAGCCGCGCTTTTCCCTGGCGCCTCACCCCTGGCCCCCGCTTTTTCTGAGTTCGACAACTTCGTCGAGAATGCGGTTAGCCACTTCCAATTTCGTCATTTTCTCGAGCGGCTTCTGCCGGCCGTCCGGGAAGAGCAGCGTGACGATGTTGGTGTCCGCTTCGAATCCGGCGCCTTCCTGGGTGACATCATTGGCCACGATGAAAGCAAGCCGCTTGGCCTTAAGTTTTTGTGCGGCGTTCTCGATCACATTCTCCGTCTCGGCGGCAAAGCCCACCACCAACTGATGGGCGCGGCGCTGGCGAGTGATTTCTCCCAATATGTCGCGCGTGGCCTTGAGCTTCAGGCTGGGAGCGCCTTTGCGCTTCTTGATTTTCTGGGAGCGGAACTGCGCTGGTTGAAAGTCCGCGACCGCGGCTGCCATCAAGACGATGCTGGCTTCGCCCAGATGGGAGGACACCGCCGCCCCCATCTCTTGCGCGGTGCGGACACGCTTTGCCTCTACGCCCGCCGGTACGTCAAGGTGCGTTGGCCCGCTCACCAGGACGACGCGTGCGCCACGTCGCCGCGCGGCCTCCGCCAACGCGTAGCCCATCTTTCCGGATGACCGATTGCTGAGGTAGCGGACAGCATCCAGCGGCTCCTCGGTCGGCCCGGCCGTCACCAGCACGGTCTCGCCCTTCAGGTCGTCACGCAACCCCAGGGTTTCGCAGACGGCGCGCGCGATCGCCTCGACCGAAGCCAGACGCCCGGCGCCGGTCATGCCACAGGCCAGGTAGCCTTCCTCCGGCTCCACAACTTTTACCCCGCGTCCACGCAAGGCGGCGAGATTCTCCTGCGTGGCAGCGTTCTGCCACATGTTGACGTTCATGGCCGGGGCCACGATGACGGGGGCCTTTGTCGCCAAGCAGAGCGTGGTGAGGAAGTCGTCCGCAATTCCGTGGGCCAGTTTGGCCAGCACGTTGGCGGTAGCAGGCGCAATCACCAGCGCGTTAAGGGATTGCGCCACAGCGATGTGCTCGATGGCGCTCTCCCCGTTCGCTTCGCTCCCCGCCTCGCCAAACATCCCGGTGATCACTTTGCGGCCGGAGAGCGCCACGAAGGTGAGGGGCCGGACGAACTCGCAAGCATGGCGGGTCATCACGACCTGGATTTCCAGGCCGCGGTCCTGGAGCAGGCGGAGCAGCTCCGCCGCCTTGTAAGCCGCGATTCCGCCCGTTACTCCGAGCACCACTTTCATAGCAGGTTCCAGGCGCCAGGTTTTAGGTGTCAGGGGCCGCGCTGAAACCCGGCACCTGACACCCGCTCTTTTCCTACACCCTACTTCGCGGATCTGGATTTCTTGCCCTTATCGCCGTTGTTCAACACACCCTCCAGGGTCTCGAAGGGAACGAGCCCCGCCTCGACTTCCAACTGCGCAACCTTAGTTACCTTCCTGGTCTGCGTCTGAACCAAGGGTCTTGCCCCCGCCTGCAATTGTCGGGCGCGCTTGGCCGCGACCAGAATGAAGCGAAACTTGCTGTCAATCCCCTGTGGCATATCCATCCGAGCTCACCCTCCAAAAGTCCTGCAAATATACCGGGCGCGTTCCTGCTGAGTCTGCCGGCGGACGCGCGCGGCCTCTACCGCTGCCCGCAGGGCCTGGACGGCCTGAGGCAGCCGGTCGTTCACCACCAGATAGTCGTACTCGGGCCAGTGACGTATCTCCTTCCGGGCGTCGCGCAGCCGCCGCTCAATGACGTCCGGGGTGTCGGAGTGGCGGGCACGCAGCCGCCGCACGAGTTCCCGAAAGGAGGGCGGCAGCACAAAAATGCTGACCGCCTCGGGCAGCTTCTTCCGTACCTGCCGGTGGCCCTGAACATCACTGTCGAGCAGGATGTCTTTCCCGGCCTCCTGCGCGGCCCGGAGCTGCCGGCGCGAGGTGCCGTAAAGATGGCCGAATACGTCGGCCCATTCCACAAACTCTTCCGCAGCGATCATTCGCTGGAAACGCTCGCGCGTGACAAAAAAATAGTCCCGCGCGTTCTTCTCCCCCGGACGCGGCGGGCGCGTCGTACAAGAGACGGAAAAGCGCAAGCCGGGCAAAGCGGCGAGCAACCTTTTCACCAGGGTTGACTTCCCTGCTCCCGAGGGAGCCGAAATCACGATGATGCTGCCGCGCACGCGGGCGGATTTGTTTACTTGGGCCAAGGTTATTCGATGTTCTGCGCCTGCTCGCGCAGTTTTTCGATTTCGGTCTTCATCTCGATCGCCTGCCGTGTGATCTCCAGGCCGACCTCCGGCACGTCAGTCGTCTTTGACAGCAACGTGTTGGCCTCGCGATTCATCTCTTGCAGCAGGAAGTCAAGCTTTTTCCCTACCTCGGCACTTTCCTCCAGCAGGTGCTGGGTTTGGTCCAAATGGCTGCGGAAACGCGTCAACTCCTCCGCGATATCTGAACGCGCAGCCAGAAACGCCACCTCCTGGGCAAGCCGCCCGGGGTCCAGCCCTAGGTGCTCCGGCGAATCCCAAACCTG
>JALHUF010000239.1 GCA_022866195.1 Terriglobia bacterium | reverse complement strand
GAAGGTGAGATCGATGAAGTCGTGCTGGGGTGGCAGCCTGGAGCGACAAGTATGGAGGTGCAGGGCCTTGTGGCCGGACGTTTCACCGCCCGGTCGATTGCCGACCGCGCGGCGGCGCGTGGCATGTCGCCCGCGACGATAGCCGATATGCCTGCCTATTGCCTGGGAACCGAGTCTGCTTCTATTTGCCTGGTGGTGCTGAAGGACTCACTGGGTGCTTTTGGCACAGAGAACTCTCTGGCAACCATGCTGGAAGCTCGTGAGGGTCAGACTCCGAGTCTCGCTTCGGAAGAGCGCTTCGTCAAGCTGGTGGGCGAAGCTAAGCCGGAGGCGCCCATCTGGGGCGTAGCCATTGGCGAGGCGGTCCCCGACTGGTTTCGGGCCTGGATGCCGGCCCAAGGTAATCTCCAGCTAGACTGGGGAAAAGCGTTTCAGTCTGTGGAGGCGCTGGTTTACAGCGTGGAGACTGCCGACGCGGTTCGCCTGGAAATCAAGATGGATTGTACGACGTCCCAATCCGCGGCGAGCACGCGGCAGGTCTTTGAAGGCCTCAAGATGTTTCAGCAGCTCGCCTGGCAAAACCTCAACCCTAACCTACCCAACCCGTTTGAGACGGTGGAAATTGGCCAGGATGACCGCCGGGTTTCCCTCAAGATGACAACGAGCTATGCGGACCTCGAAGTCCCCGGAGCACCAGGCGGGCCGGGCAACTGACGCGTTTTGCAGTAACCCACGCAGTTTCAGAGGGATAGAGGCTGAGAACGCACTCGTCTAACGTGGTTCCGTAGGGGCCGGCTCTTCTTCTCGGAACAACTCCAGGTGAACGGGATGCGCCTCAACGACTAGCGTGGCGCCCACCAGGTTTTTGTCTTCGATGCGGACGTCCTTGCCGACGCCCGGCGAGTCAAACCACTGCTGCTTGGCGGAGCTGGCGGACTTCAGCCACTCCGCGATGCGCTCTGCCGGGAGCGGTGCGGATTCTTCCTTTGGATCCTCCAGAGCATCCGCGGCGTAGCTCTTGATCAACTTCGACCAGAGTTTCTTGAGCGTGGCCGGCTGGTCAAACAAGTCGGCGCCGGCAATCTTGCCATGAATCACGAAGACGGCGCCATTGCTGTCCTCCGGTGCGGGGAGGCTGTTGGTCACGGCGTCCAACTTCCGCGCGTAGTCCGCGTACATGTCGTGCAGCGCGCCGGAGGAGGAACTTGAACCCATCCTGTCCATCTTCCTCGCGATCTCATTCCAGACGGCCCCCTGGTCAGCCTGGGGTGAGCCCACTGCCCGGTAGCTTCCCGTCACATGCTTCGACATCATCATGCGTAAGTGGCCATGGGAGGAGCTGGATCCGCTGCCGAATCTCCTGGACTTGTACCCCCACCGGCCCACTTCCACGCAGGTCACCGGGATGGGCGTCGCGGTCTTGGCGGGCACCATGATGCTGGAGTTGAGCACGCGGTTCTGCTTGCCACCTACCAGTTCTTCGCCGGCCATAAGGAAGACCATTTTGAGTGACTTGTTGACCACCTTGAGCGTCGGCACACTGCCGCCCTCGCTGACCTCGGTCACGTCGAGAAGCTGCTCCGCCAGCGCCTCGTCCAGGGTGGCATAGTCGTGAAGCTTTTCGGTCGGCCAGCGCAGGTTGAACACCTGCAACCCGGCCGCCTGCCGGACGCCGGTCACCTCCGCCCTCCCCAATGCTTCGAGCACGTTCGGCATCTGCGACGCCATGGTGGTCTCCTTTCGCCCGTGTCACCAAGTCTACGCTCTTACCCCCATCCGGTCAAACGCCCTCTGGAGTATGATGGGCGCAGGTCTGAGTCCTTTGCTGCGGTGGGGAATTGCCTGAAGCGACCGGCCTCACGTTCCTCGCCTGCCGGGCACGGAGGACTAAGGAGGGCGGCCACGCGTCCGGAGAAATCAATATTGACCCCCAGGTGCGGGTAGCAGCTAGCGCACAGTTGTTTTGCAACTCTGCGGCTCTTGGGGGTTGGCGATTATTGAAACAGCGAGTACTCTTTCCCCATGTCGCGCCTGCGGCGCCTGGTGCTCGCGGACCGGTATTTCTTCGTGACCTGCAATCTTCTGCGGACGCGGGCCGTGTTGAACGAGGATGATTTCGAAATCCTGGCGCGGGTCATGCAGGCGCGGCGAGAGGAGCACGGATTCCTTCTGACCGCCTGGGTGTTTCTTCCTGACCACTGGCATGCGATCCTCGGGCCGCGATATCTGAAGGGCATCTCCCGCGTCACTTCCGACCTGCCTGCGGCAGGCAGGCGGCGGCCTGATCCTGGTGCGGGAACTCGACCAGCGACTCGGCGGGGGGTATACTGCCCTGGCCGAAGCAGGTAGCGCGAACCTGTCGTTCAGGTCCGCGGCTTTTTGCTGTCAATGGCGGGACGAACCGCAGACCTCCAAAACAGGTCTGCGCTACTCGCTGCCATTGGAGAGTTTGCAGACCTTGGACGAGGATGTCTATTCGAGGTTTCCGATGGCTCATGATGTCCGCGATGTGTCGCGTTGGCATCACCGCTGCAATGATGCCTGCCCGTAATGGTGATTGGTCTCAGCGGGGCCAACGGCACCACTTGGGGAAGTTGCCGAACGCCTCTTCGATGTGGCTCTACGGGAATTCGCAGTTTACACGGCCAAGTCTGTGCCATCCGCGAATCAGGCAACCCGTTCGCCGATGCCCCGTTGTTGCGCTGCGCCAAGGTCTCAAGGAATTCACGCTTCGCGGATCGCAGACATAAACAACAATGTCTGCGCCACCCGCGCTACGTCTCTCATTACGGGACGCGGTATGCCCGAAGAATCCCATCCTGATCAATCAACCCGAACTGCGAACCATCGGGTGAAAGCGCAAGTCCGGAGATGCTCTTTATGCCTTGTCGCTTCCCGTCGAGTCTGTAAACCCACTGGAGACTTGGTATGTCGAACACAATGATACGCTTCAAAGAATAATGCGGGGCAATGTCTAATGCCGCAATCCCGCCTTTTCCCTTGATAAATGCGAGAGCGAACCTTTGGCCCCCAGCCGAGTGCCGGACTGGGTCTACCATTATCTCGCCATTATCCGGGAAATCCTCTTTGAAGAGTAGATCGCCGCGCGTGTTGTTCAGGTCGAAGCCCAATAGCCTTGGCGGTTTGGATCTTAATGCAAGCAGCACCTGATCGTTGATGAAGAAGCCCAAGGATCGTGAGAATAGCGGGACGGGCTGCCACGGGCTATCGAATCTCTCGGCCTTCTCCCCGAGCACTAGCAGCCCTTCATCTGAGATTGATGTCGGCGGATGGGTGTCGTCGAATCCAAGCTTGACCGTCCAGCTACCGAGGATGCTGAGTTCCTCAGTGTCTACCAGGTCTTCACTTAATTCTAGCTGGGCAAACGTACGATCTATGAGGTCCCGGTCCTGGGGTAATCTTGCCTGTCGAAGTGTGCCGGCGAACCTTTCATTTGACTTGGCATCGTAGCTGATAAGGAGGTATTTTCCTGCTGGCGAGGGGTGCAGCTCCCAGGTTTCCCAATTGGCTTTGCGACGCAAAGGCAGGCTGAGCTCCTGCAGCAACTCAAGGCTGGGGGAATACAGCAGCAGCTTGTCCGGCGTAAAGACGAGAAACTTTCCTCCGGGAGATGGCAGGACGCACGACCTCGCGGAGGCAGTCGGCCACTCGCGTTCGGTGCGCACCTTCCCGGTTGCAGCATCAATGAACAAGGCGTGGAGCCGGAAGGGTAAAGACTCATCCGGCTGATCACGCCGGGGAACCCCCTCGGGTGCTACCCTGGTCACAAAAGTGACCACGATTTGGCCTCCCGCCAGATAACTGACAGGGTCGTGCGGGAATGGCCCCCTTGACGATTCGGGCCTGTGCGGGTTTGCGAATCCGAGCGCCCGCACGTCGAGTTGCCACACGGGCCCAGCCGTGGACTCGATCTTGGCCGGGGCTCCGCGTCCAGCAGTCAGATCCTTTCGGCGCGGAGCCTCAGTGCCGGGGGATGACTGTGTACACAAAATTACCAGCAATAATGTCCACGGCAAAGTGGACAATCGTGCCGCCCGGAAAATTGAACGGATTTGCCGTGTCAGCATGAAAGGTGACCCCTCCCCCATGGCTGAAGTCAAGCCCATTGTCGCACCTGCCGTGCTCGCAACCAAAGTTAAACCCGACGTTGTTGAAATGAACATTACCTCCCTCAACCGTCAGACTGAGCAGGTCGCTGTTCGCTTTCATGAAGTCTTTCAATTTCGGATCATCCTCCCCCACGATTTGCTGCAGTAGTCTGTATGCGTAGTCACGTTGCGCTTGAACCGCTGGTAGGTATCCGGGCTGATTCTGCGGCAGGGAGGGGTCAGCAATCCAGGGACTGACCACCTGCCAGTTGTTCGCATTTTCCAGAGTGGGGTGAAACTGAGCATATGCAATCTGACCTTCGCCGTTAGACGCCCAACCTTCGCAGATGTTGCCTGGGCACTGCACAGCCGCGCCAGCGGCTACTTGGGCCAAGACCATGCTGCACGGCGCCGGCGCTCCGTCGGCGAAGCAGCCCCCTCCGAAAAAGCTGCCTCCGAATAAACTGTCTATTATGGAGTCAACGTCTACTGTAT
>JALHUF010000238.1 GCA_022866195.1 Terriglobia bacterium | reverse complement strand
TTCAGAGCCTTGGATTCATCGCGGCTGCGGGCGAAGTGCACATCCGGCGGAGAGAAGGGCTTGATGCCTTGCGATTCAAGGGCCAGGGTTTCAAGGTCGTGTTCCTCTTTGTGCCGGAGGTAGAGGTCGGTGACGTCGATGGCCATGGGGCTGTCCACGTGGATGGGGAGGGAGTGCAACTTCCCCTGCTCGATCAGCTCGCGAAGGACGTAGAGCAGTTCCTGGGTTCGCCCCACGGCAAAGGAAGGGATGACCAGCGTGCCGCCGCGTCCCGCGGTGGCTTCCACGATCGCGGCCAGCCGGGCGCGATAGTCGTCCTGCGGGTGGAGGTGGTCGCCGTAAGTGGACTCGAGTAACAGGTAGTCAACGCCGTCGGGCACGACCGGTTCGTAGAGGATCAATTGCGGAAAGCGGCCGAGGTCGCCGGAAAACAGCACCCGGCGCGTGCTGCCGTTGTCGCGCACCGTCACTTCAATCATGCGCGCGCCCAGGATATGCCCGGCACGGTGGAAGCGCAGCGTGAAGTGGGAAGAAAGCTCGTGCGGCGTTGACTCATCGGCGGCCCGGAAGAATTCCAGTGACTTCACCGCCTCTTCATAGGTGTAGAGCGGCAGGGCCGGTTCGTGCTTGCTGTAGCCTTTGAAGTTGGCGTACTCGGCTTCTTCTTCCTGGAGGTGGCCTGAATCGGGCAGAACCAAACGCGCCAGGTCCACTGTGGGCGCCGATGTCAGGACCTGCCCGCGAAAGCCATCTTTGATCAGGCGCGGAATGTAGCCGATGTGGTCCAGATGCGCGTGGGTCAAGACGAGCCACTGGATGCTCGAGGCTGGCACGGGGAAGGGATTCCAGTTGCGCAGGCGCAATTCCTTGGCACCCTGGAAAAGCCCGCAATCAATCAGCAGGCGCTCACCGTTCGCTTCCAGGAGATACCGGGAGCCAGTGACCGTGCCTGTCGCGCCGAGGAATTGAAGAGTCGCCATGTGAGAACCAGTGACGAGTGACTAGTGACGAGCACAAAGGCAGTCAACGGTTGACAGTCAAAAGTTGAAAGTCAAAAGTGCATCCGCTGGCTTTCGACTTTGGACTTTCGACTGTGAACTGAGCTGGCCCGCCACTCGTCACTGTCCTTATATCACGACCGATTCCTGATATCCGCCGAAAACGTTCCGCAAGGCGTCGGAAATTTCACCCACCGTCGCGTCGTCTTTCACGGCTGCGAGGATAGCGGGCATCAGGTTGCGTTCCGAGCGTGCCGTCGCCTCGACCTCTTGCAGGACCGCGGCGACGCGCGCCGCGTCACGACGCGCACGCAGCTTCTGCAGGTGTTCCACTTGCACGCGTTCAATCTCTGGATCAATCCGCAGCAAGGGCGGCGATGGGGTACCTGCGGCGCTGTACCGGTTGACTCCCACCACGACCCGCTCGCCGGACTCCACGGCCTTCTGGTATTCATACGCCGCCTGCTGGATCTCGCGCTGGATGTAGCCCGTTTCGATAGCGCGCAGCACGCCACCCAGCGCGTCAATCTTGCGTAGATACTTTTCCGCGCCCCGTTCGACCTGACGGGTGAGCGTTTCGATGGCGTAAGAGCCTGCTAGCGGGTCCACAGTGTTGGCGATGCCGCTCTCGTAGGCGAGGATCTGCTGCGTGCGCAGGGCGAGCAGCGCCGAGGCCTCGGTGGGCAAGGCCAGCGCCTCGTCGCGGGCGTTGGTATGAAGCGACTGGGTTCCTCCCAGCACGGCGGCCAGCGCCTGGAGCGTCACCCGCACCAGATTCACGTCGGGCTGCTGCGCGGTGAGCGTCGAGCCGGCGGTCTGCGTGTGGAAGCGGAACATCCAGGAGCGTGGGTTCTGCGCCTGGAAGCGCTCGCGCATGATGCGCGCCCAGAGTCGGCGCGCGGCGCGAAACTTGGCGATCTCCTCGAGCAGGTCGTTGTGCGCGTTCAGAAAGAACGAGAGGCGCGGCGCGATGTCGTCTACCTGCAGCCCCCGGGCTCGCGCGGCTTCCACATAGGTGATGCCGTTCGCCAGCGTGAAGGCCACCTCCTGAACGGCGGTCGAGCCCGCCTCGCGGATGTGATAGCCGCTGATGGAAATCGTGTTCCATTCCGGGGCGCGCTCCCGGCAATAGGCGAAGATATCTGTAACCAGGCGCAGCGCCGGCTCCGGGGGGTAGATGTACGTGCCGCGCGCGATGTATTCCTTAAGGATGTCGTTCTGCACCGTTCCGGCGAGCTTCTTCAGGTCAGCGCCCTGCTTTTCGGCCACGGCAAAATACAGCGCCAAGAGGATGGCCGCAGTAGCGTTGATGGTCATGGAGGTGGAAACCTGCTCGAGGGGGATCCCCTGGAAGAGGATCTCCATGTCCTCCAGCGAGTCGATGGCCACGCCCACCCGGCCCACTTCGCCGCGAGCCAACGGATGGTCTGAGTCCAAGCCGATTTGAGTGGGCAGGTCGAAGGCCACGGAGAGCCCTGTCTGGCCCTGCGCCAGCAGGTAACGGAATCGGGCGTTGGACTCCAGCGCCGTCCCAAACCCCGCGTACTGGCGCATCGTCCACAACCGCCCGCGGTAGCCGGAGGGATAGATGGCGCGCGTATAGGGATATTCACCTGGGAAACCGAGGTCCCGCTCCCCGTCCCATTCCGCCATATCCTCGGGTTTGTAGAGAAGCTTAACGTCCAAGCCCGACGCGGTCTTGATCTTTCCCTTCGACTTGTTGCCCTTCGGGAGACTCATGAGCTGATACAGGCGGGCGGCGACAGCTGGCGGTTTTCGGTGGCCCCACCGCCCGACATAGCGTCTCAATCACTGACACCCGGCACCTGGCCCCTACGTTCTAACGCACGCTTCGCGCTTTCACGAAGGAATAAAGGGAGAAAATGAAAAGTAGAACGGTGAAGCCGGCCAGCAGGCCAAAACGCACCAAACCCACCGAGGGGCTCTGCCGGTAATATCGCCACTCGGCGAGCGAGACCGTCACCCCGGCGAGCGTGAGAAAGAAGAACACCACAGCCACGAGCAGATGAAAGACACGCTGGGCGTGGAGGAACAATCGGGTCAACAGATCACCAAGCTTGCTCACGCGCTCACCTCAAAACCCCGTCGCGGCCAGGGGCTCCCGCTATCTTAAGAAGGATTGACGGGACAGTCAAATGCGCCGGGGCATTTCGCCTTGACAGCGTGCGGAAGGCAGTCCTAGAATTTATCTCTGGTTGGGCAGCACAGCGGCTGCGGGTGACCTTTGGAGCTAGACGAGAACTTCAAACGCTTGGTGAAAGAGCTCGGCCAAGCCATCAATGAGTCTCTGGCCGATTCCGAGCGCGTCTCCGGGGTGATGGGACGCATTCGCGCCGCGGGTTATGACCTGTTTCTGATCCTCGAGGTCACCATCGGGTTCAACAAGCACGGCGAGGCCAATCTCCTGCCCCGGCAGAAAGTCGCGGCGGGGCAGCACGCCGAGGCCGAGTTTCATCTGACCAACCAGGATGCGCAGTTTCTCCGCTCCTTGAAGATCAGCGTTGACAAGGAAGACCGCTAGCTGATCCACGCTCTTCGCGTTGCCCACCGACAGCCCGCCCCTTGCCGCGCCCCGCAGCTGGCGCGAATGCTGAGGGGCTCTCATTTCTGGGCCTGCTTGACACTCCCTCGGGCCGGGACTAGCATTTGGCGTATGCAGCCCCCACCCATACGTCAGCCCGCGGTTGCCGGACGTTTTTATCCCGGCAAGCCGGAAACGCTCACGCGCGATCTCGATAAGTATTTGGCGCCCGAGCCGGGGCCGGCGGAGAAGGTGGAAAACGCCCTGGGGTGTGTAGTGCCCCACGCCGGCTACATGTACTCGGGGCACGTGGCGGGAGCAGTCTATCGCCGCCTGCCCGCGCGCTCGTCCTACGTCATCCTCTGCCCGAATCACACAGGTCGCGGCGCGCCGCTGGCGATAATGTCGAGTGGCGTCTGGCTGACACCTCTCGGCAAAGTTCCTATCGATAGCGACCTTGCCAAGGCGGTCCAGCAGGGTTGCCATTTGGTGATGGAAGATGCCGCCGCGCACGCGGACGAGCACTCCCTGGAAGTCCAACTCCCTTTTTTGCAGCGCACGGTGAAAGAATTCAGCTTCGTGCCAATCGCCATCGGCGTGGGTGGCTACGCCGGTCTGGAATCGCTGGGGCGGGGGATTGCCCAGGCGGCCCGACGTGTCAAGAAACCTTTCCTCATCATCGCTTCCAGCGACATGAACCACTACGAGCCGGACAGCATCACGCGCGCGAAGGATCGCCAGGCGATTGACAAGATGCTGGCCTTCGACTCGCAGGGGCTTTACGACGTGCTGCGGCGCGAGGACATCTCCATGTGCGGCTACGGACCGGCCATCGCCATGCTTACGGCTACGAAAGAGCTGGGCGCCAAACACGCCGAACTTGCCAAGTACGC
>JALHUF010000237.1 GCA_022866195.1 Terriglobia bacterium | reverse complement strand
GGGGCGATAACTCCGCCTGGGAGGCCTTGCTCCAGAGTCACACGCGCAAGATCTACAACCTCTGCTACCGGTTTACAGGGCGACCGAGCGAAGCCGAAGACCTGACGCAAGAGGTCTTCATCAAGATTTTTCAGACCCTGAAGACATTTGACGGGGCGCAGGGCACGTTCCCGACGTGGCTGGCGCGGGTGGCACGCAACCATCTGGTGGACCACTATCGCCGCACGAAGAAGGATCGGGTTACGTCATCCCTGGAGGACGAGGTGGGCGGCATGGAAGAGAAGCCCAGCCCCACCGTCGAGCCGGTGGCGCAGGTAGAGTCCCGCGAGCGCAAAGAGCTGCTGCAGCGGGCGCTGGACAGGCTTTCGCCCGACCTCCGGGAAGCCGTCGTCCTGCGTGACCTCCAAGACCTGGACTACGACGAAATCGCCCAAGTCCTGGGGGTTCCGGAGGGGACAGTAAAATCTCGAATCAATCGCGGAAGATTGGAACTAGCGCGGGTCGTAAAGCGTATGGAAGGAATGAAAGGCCCCGCTAAGGCGGGAGGCAGATCATGACGCCCCTGGAGCTGGAAAATCTGGCGAGCGAGTACCTGGAGGGCCAATTGGATGCGGTCCGCCGGGTCCAGGTGGAGGAGCACCTGAGGGAATGCGGCCCCTGCCGCGAACTCATCAGCGACCTTCAGCACGTGATGGAACTCTGCCACTCCGCCGAGGACGTGGAGCCTGCCCCTTGGCTCGTCGCGAAAATCATGCGGGCGACGGTGGGAGAGAGGAAACCGACCTTCCGTGAGCAACTGGCCGCGTTCTTCCGGCCCGCAACCCAACCACGGTTGGCTTACGCGGTGGCGATGGCGATCTTTTCGTTTTCCATCATCATCAACGCCGCGGGGCTCAATCTAAGAAAACTTACGCTGGCGGATTTGAACCCACGCACCTGGTTCTACGAAGCCAATCGCACCGGCCATCTGCTCTACGCGCGCGTGGAGAAGTTCTACTACGACCTCCGGGTGGTTTACGAAATCGAGTCGCGCCTCCGACAGTTGCGCTCTGAACCCAGCAAGCAGGAGCAAAAAGCGCCGAAACCGGAAGCCCCTCCGGGAGGCTCGACCGATCGCACCGTGCCCGGCGCAACACAACTCGCTTCCGTGCAGGGCCTGATCACAGCCGCCGCCAGCTCGACTGGCGTACTTACCAAAATGGTCGTTAAAAGAAGGAGCCCATCCCCATGAAATGCGTCAACCACTCTTCAGTTGATTCCGTGGCCTTCTGCGGGCAGTGCGGACGCCCTTTGTGCGGCGCATGCCGGCACGAAGTGCGCGGTATGGCCTACTGCGAGAACTGCTTGGCTGTACGCCTCCAGTCGCCTGTCCTGCCCTCCATTCTCGGTCCGGGGGTCGGTCCGAGCCCGGGTGCCGCCCTGGCCCTGGGGTTCATTCCCGGGGTGGGCGCCATCTACAACGGTCAGGTGGTCAAAGCCATTGTCCAGGTGCTGATCTTCGGTTCCCTCATCGCGATGGGCGATCGCGCGGAAAACATGGGGCCGGTGTTTGGGATCGGCGCGGCGGCGTTCTACTTCTACATGGTGATTGACTCTTACCAGACGGCCAAGCGCAAGCTGCTCGGGCAGCCAGCGGAAGAGTGGTTCGGCTTGGGCGATATGAAAATGAATGCCCCCATCGGCGCCGTGTTGCTCATCGGGATGGGCGCGTTGTTCTTGCTCGACAACTTGGGCGTACCCGTCTTCCGGCACGTGGGAAAGTTCTGGCCGGTACTCTTGATTCTGATCGGGCTGGCCCTGCTGCAAAGGCGTATGGGTCGGCACGGCGCGACGCCGCCCGGTTCCGAGCCGCCTGGCACGTCCAAGCAGGGACCGACAGATTTCCCCGGCCCACTGGGCTTATAGCGGAGTCTCACAGCGTTCGGGAGGCTGGCATGGATCTGCATAATCCGTTGTTGATCCCGTTGGCGGCGTTCGTGATGGTGGTCATCATCGTGGCCATCGCCCAATTCGCCAAGATGCGCGAGAAGGAGCTGCAGGCGCACCAGGACTTGCGCCTGCGCGAGATGGAGCACGAGCGCGAGCTGAAGAAGATGGAGATCGAGAAGGCCAGGCTCGAGCTGGAAAAAGTGCGCGTGAGCAAGGGCACGTAAGGCATTGTCAAAACTCTCTAAGCCGGGTACCTGGAGAGTCGGAGGCAACACATGGAATTCATGCCGTTCGGTCCGTTCATGATCCCCCTCGCGGGGATGTTGATGGTCGTCGTGGTTGTGGGCATCGTCTTCTGGTTCAAGGCCCGCGAGAAGGAACTGCAATACCACCAGGACATGCGCATTCGGGAGATGGAACACCAGCGGAAGATGAAGGAGCTGGAATTGGAGATGGAAAAGCTCAAGGCCCGACAGGCTTCGGATCGGGCCGCGTAGCTTGCCCGGGCGCTCGGAGGAGATCGGGACATGGAATCGCCATTGATTATCCCACTGGCTGTCTTTGCCATGGTCGTCCTGATTGTGGCCATCGTGAAGCTGGCGAAGATCCGTGACCGGGAGCTGGAGGTCCAGCAGAAGCTCCACCTAGAGCAGATGGAACACCAGCGCAAGATGCAGGAACTGGAACTCGAATTGGCGCGGCTCCGGAAGGGCGAGTAGCCGGCCGATGTCGCCGGCACGCGCCTGACCAGCGGCCGTAAGAAGTGAGGGAGTGTTACATGAACCATTCAATACTGCCAGCCCGTGCTCACCGGGCCAGCCTGGTTTGGCCGGTGATCCTGATCACCCTCGGGGTGATGTTCCTCCTTCATGAATTCGTACCGGGGTGGAATGTGTGGAAGACCTGGCCGGTACTGTTGGTGATAGTTGGCGTGTTGAAGCTGGTGGAGTCGTCGCGGCCGCCGCGCCCGCCGGAGGGGCCGAGACTGTAAGGGAACCAGCAGGAGTAAGGGGAGGCTGCAATGAGCATTTACGGATATCGTCGGGGATCGATCTTCTGGGCGCTGACGCTAATCGCCGTAGGCGCGATCTTCCTC
>JALHUF010000236.1 GCA_022866195.1 Terriglobia bacterium | reverse complement strand
GTGTCTTTGTTGAACTCAAGACAGCGCGGGAAGAAGGTCTAATTTCTGGAAAGTTTCTTTTCGACGAATCAATGGTGCTTTACAGCAAGATTCGTCCTTACCTCATGAAGGTGGCGCGTCCCGACTTCAATGGATTGTGCAGCGCAGACATGTATCCGCTCGCGCCGTTGCCGAGCGAGATTACGCGCGACTACCTCTTCCACCTGTTGCTGAGTAAACGCTTCACCGACTATGCGATCCAAGGTTCGGCCCGCGCAGGAATGCCAAAGGTCAACCGAGAGCACCTGTTCGAGTTCAAGGTTTGGCTGCCGACTGTGAAGAAGCAAAAAGAGTTAGCTGCGAAGCTCGACGAGCTCCGTGAAGAAACCCAACGCCTCGAATCCCTTTACCAACGCAAGCTCGCCGCGCTTGAAGAGCTAAAAAAGTCCCTCCTGCATCAGGCCTTCACCGGCCGGCTTTGAGAATGCTTGACAGAAAACTTGACTTATACTTGACACATGATTAAGCTTTAGCCATGGCCTATGTACCGAAATTCACCATCACACAGCGCCTGCTGTCCGAAATCGAACAGGTAGCGGCGCTAAGGGAGAGGATTCAAAGCTCCGTGGTGGATCTGGCCTGGATTCCCTCCTTGCAGAAGGACACCCGTGTGCGAAATGGCCATGCCTCGACGGCCATCGAGGGGAACCCGCTGACCCTCGAACAGGTCCGCGCTTTGGAGGAGGGCCGCGAACTTTCAGCGCCGGAAACGCGGCCTAGGCGGGAAGTCCTTAACTATTTCGCGGGACTGCGCTACGTGGAAAGGAATGCGGCAAAAAAGACCTTCCATCATGCGGACATACTGGAGTTGCACCGGATTCTGGCTGGAGAGGTCATGGATCAGGGCGAGGCCGGGCGATACCGGACGATTTCCGTGCGGGTCGGGCGATATTCCCCCCCTGCGGCGGGTGCCGTTTCGGGGTTGATGTTTGAGTTGCTGGAGTGGTGGAATTCGGCTTCCAAAAAACTATCACCTGTTCTAAGTTCGGCCATTCTGCACTACCGGTTCGAGGCCATTCATCCGTTCGCCGACGGCAACGGCCGCACGGGACGGATGCTTGCTTTGTGGGAGCTCTATCGGCGGGGGTTCGATACCCATCACATCTTTTCCGTGGACGAATATTATTGGGAAAACCGGCCAAAGTATTATGCCGCGCTCGATAGTGTGCGGAAGTCCGGAGAAGACCTGACCGCCTGGCTGGAATATTGCGCGACGGGACTCCGGCAAACGCTCGAACGGGCCTGGCTGAGGATGCAAACCTTCCAGGTGAAGTCCGTGCGGAAACTGGTCTTGCGCCCGCGGCAGGAGAAGCTCCTCCATCTGCTCCGCGATCACGGCAGCATGGCCCCCGGAGAAATATGGAAAGCGCTGGGCGTGTCCCGGCAAGGGGCGATGGATTTGTTGCGTCCGCTGATTGACGCAGGGTTGGTCGAGAAGGTCGGCGGAAAAAAGACCGGTTATTACGTCTTACGAAAGCCATGAACGAAGCTGAAACAAGGGCCGAACACATTGACCCCGCGTTGAAGGCGGCGGGATGGGGCGTCGTCGAGGGCAGTAAGATCCTGCGCGAATATCCCATCACCCTAGGCCGCATAGAAGGCAACGGCCGGCGCGGCAAGCCGCTTATCGCCGATTATGTGCTGGTCTATCGCAATCGCAAGCTGGCCCTGATCGAAGCCAAATCATGGGATCAAGAGCTTACCGAGGGCGTGGGGCAGGCAAAAAACTACTCGGGGAAGATGGCGGTGCGTTTCGCGTATGCCACTAATGGCCGGGGCGTTTACGGCATCGATATGGAGACCGGCAAGGAAGGCGAGAAGCCGCGTTACCCCACGCCGGACGAACTCTGGAATCTGATCTTTGCCGAGCAGAACGCCTGGCGCGACCGCTTCGCCGACGTACCGTTCGAGGACAAGG
>JALHUF010000235.1 GCA_022866195.1 Terriglobia bacterium | reverse complement strand
CGTGAGTTTCTTCTTTTCCGGAGGGGCTGCGGCCAGCACGGTCGCGGCAATCAGATAAAGGAAGGTAAGAATTGCCAAATAAAAGGCCCGATGGAATCTCTTTCCTTGCCGAAGTGTTCGAGCTCCCACGTTCGACTCTCGCTTTCCGTTCCCGCCGGCGAGCCTGCATGGACGATCGTAGTGGGAACAAAGGTAGATTCTGATTTCGAAAGACCATATAGCACGGCGCTTGATGAGAGTCAACCCGAACAAGCCGCGGGGTGATGTAAGTTTTCGTGTGTAAAAGGGAGGAGGGTGTAAGCCAACACTCCCGTTTTCAGATCTCGACCGACCGATAACATACGCCTGACTGCCTCTGGATGCAATCGTACGGGCGGGTTTTCGGTGTCGAGCGCCTCAGCAACCACACAAGGCCCTCGTCCCACCTCTTCGGACGGTTCCAAAGCCCTAAACTGCCGCCTTTCCAACCCATAACTCCGACACCTGTCTGACCAGGCCTACCTCGCCGCCGAGTTCCGCCTCCGGCCAGCACTTTCGCCTACCCCGATGGCGATGGTAGCGCCGCTATCCTGAACAGCATGGCCCCAAAGAGCCGTCGTGTCAGATGGCTCTCCGCCAAAAGCAGCCAATAATGCGGGTTCACCACTATCTCAGAGAAATTGCCGCCGGAGAGGGTCGTCGCCACGCTGAACGAGCATTTGAACATGATGGTATCCGTCATCTTCCAACACCAGGGCACGCTCGACAAGTTTGTCGGGGATTGCGTGATGGCCTTCTGGGGAGCCCCATTGCCGCAGCCCAATCATGCGGAACTTGCTGCGCGCGCGGCGCTCGACATGATCGAGGGACTGGAAAAATTGAATCAAAAGTGGCAAAGTGAGGGGCGGCCGACGCTTCAGATTGGCGTCGGCATCAACACGGGCGAAATGCTTTTTGGCAATATCGGTTCCGATTTGCGCGGCCATCTGTTAGCGGGATGAACCCGCGAGGCTGGCCATCCTTCTCATCCGGTGAAGGCGTGAACAAGATTTTTCCTGGTGCTGAAGCTGCCATCTTCGATGTGGCGGATGGCGCTACCATCATGGTGGGCGGCTTCGGCCTGTGCGGCATCCCGGAAGACCTGATTGAGGCGGTGCGGGCGAAGGGCGTCAAGAACCTCACCGTCATCAGCAACAATGCGGGCGTGGAAGGCTTCGGCGTGGGCCGCTGGCTGGAGAACCGCCAGATCAGGAAAATCATCGGCACCTACATCGGCGACAACAAGCTGTACGAGGATTTGGTACTCAGGGGCGAACTTGAAGCTGAACTGATCCCGCAGGGAACCTTTGCGGAGCGCATTCGCGCGGGTGGGGCCGGCATCCCCGCTTTCTACACGCCCACGGGCGCGGGAACCGTCATTGCCCAGGGCAAGGAAGTCCGCGAATTCAACGGGCGAGCCTACCTTCTCGAACGCGACCTGAAAGCGGATTTCGCTTTCGTGAAAGCCTGGAAAGGCGACCGCTGGGGGAATCTTGATTACCGCAAGACGGCGCGAAACTTTAATCCCATGATGGCCACCGCCGCGCGGGTCACCATCGCGGAGGTGGAAGAGGTGGTCGAACTGGGGGCGCTGGACCCGAACGGCATCGTCACGCCGGGCATCTACGTGCAGCGCGTGGTTCAGGCCAGTGGCTACCCGAAGCGCATTGAGAGAAGAACGGTGAGGAAGCGAGCCTGATGGACAAGCGAGAGCAACTCGTGCGCCGGGTGGCGCAAGAGCTGAAAGACGGCTACTACGTGAACCTCGGCATCGGCATGCCCACGCTGGTGGCGAACTATATCCCGCCGGGCATGGAGGTGATGCTGCAATCGGAAAACGGCATGCTGGGCGTGGGGCCGTATCCCTTCGAGGGCGAGGAAGACGCCGACCTCGTCAACGCGGGCAAGGAGACGGTGACGGAACTTCCCGGCTGCGCCTATTTCTCCAGCGCCGAATCCTTCGCCATGATCCGCGGCGGGCAGATCGACCTCACCGTGCTCGGCGCCATGGAGGTGGATGAGCAAGGGAGTCTGGCCAACTGGATGATTCCGGGCAAGATGGTGAAAGGGATCGGCGGCGCGATGGACCTGGTGGCGAGCGCCAAGCGCGTTATCGTGGCCATGGAACACACCACGCGCGAGGGTAAGCCGAAGATTCTGAAGAAATGCACGCTCCCGCTCACCGGGGTGGGAGTGGTGGATACGATTATCACTGAGCTGGCCGTCATGGATGTGGCGCCGCAAGGACTGCTACTGAAGGAACTCGGCCCCGGCGCTACCGTCGAGACCGTGCAGAAAGTCACCGAGCCGAGGCTTCTTATCGACCCGCACCTCCGCGTTTATCAGGTTTGACGACATGCCCACCCGAGCCCAGCTTGGCCCGCTGGTTTCAGACCTTGTTCCCAGGGAGGCTTCATGGAATCCGCAGTTATCGTGAGCGGAGCGCGCACAGCAATCGGCAGTTTCGGCGGTGCGCTCAAGGACGTCTCGCCGATCGCCCTGGGCAGTCACGTCATCGCGGAGGCGATGCGCCGGGCGGGCGTGGAGAAGAACGAGGTCGAGGAAGTGATTTTCGGCAACATCCTGCAGGCGGGCCTGGGGCAGAACCCGGCGCGCCAGGCAGCCATGCACGCCGGAATCCCCCCCACGGTTCCCGCGCATACGGTTAACAAGGTCTGCGGGTCAGGGTTGAAGGCCGTAGCGCTGGCGGCCCAGGCTGTCGCTTGCGGCGATGCGGAAGTCATCGTGGCCGGGGGCACGGAGTCGATGAGCCAAGCGCCGTACGTGCTGAAGGGCGCGCGCTGGGGCTGCCGGCTGGGCCATGCGGAACTGCTCGACGTGATGATCTCCGACGGGCTCAGTTGCGTGTTGAGCGACGGTATCCACATGGGACTGACGGCGGAGAATATTGTCGAGCGCTACCACATCAGCCGAGAAGATCAGGACCGCTTCGCGCTCGCAAGCCAGCAGCGCACCGAGGCCGCAATCAAGGCGGGTAGGTTCCAGGACGAGATCGTTCCCTTTCCCGTGCCGCAGAAGAAAGGCGAACCGGTGATGTTTGCCCAGGACGAGTTTCCGCGCTTTGGAACTACTTACGAGGCGTTGGCCAAGCTCAAGCCGGCGTTCAAGAAAGACGGCACGGTGACGGCGGGCAATGCCAGCGGCATCAACGACGGCGCCGCAGCGCTGGTGGTGATGTCCCAGTCGCGGTCGCGGGCCAAGGGGGTGGAACCACTGGCGCGCATTCGGGCGTACGCCTGGGCGGGTGTCGAGCCGCGGGTGATGGGCTTGGGCCCCATTCCGGCGATTCAGAAGGCGCTCGCGAGGGCCAACCTGAAGCTCGACGAGATAGAGTTGATCGAACTGAACGAAGCCTTTGCCGCGCAGTCGCTTGCCGTGGTCCGGGAACTCGGTCTCGATCCGGCGCGGACCAACGTGAACGGCGGGGCTATTGCTTTAGGCCATCCCATTGGCGCAAGCGGGGCGCGCATCCTGGTGACGTTGCTTTATGAGATGCGCCGGCGTAGTCTTCATTTGGGTCTGGCAGCCCTGTGCATCGGCGGCGGGCAGGGTATTGCCATGGTCGTGGAACGTTAGTTTCGCCCGTGTGGCAGACTGTTTCGTGCTGCCCCGTCCGAAACGGTGCCATCGAAACGCAAGGTGGAACGTGGAGATCAACAGCGTCGTGATTGTGAGCTTGACTGCGCCCAAGGAGAAGATCTGGGGGCAACTGCTCTCCCTCGGCGCCGCCGGGGTTACCGTGCGGGGGATCGACCTCAATTCTTTTGACGATTTCCTGCGGCAGATTATGCATCAGGAAGAGGCCACCGTCGGGATGACGACGGTCTTCTATCCGGTGCACCGCGTGGAGCGGATTGCTTTGGACGAACCGAGCGGCACCCTGCCTTCGCTCTCCGACCGGTTTCGGCAGAAAGTGGGCCTGACGATTCAGGAGTACCTCGGAATTGAGCTCCCACGCGCCTGAGAGCGTGCGGGAGGCTGGCCCGACCTACCTGTTGCCTTCCAGACCGGAAGCCCGCTGAACCACTTGCCTCGTGCCTGCCCCACCCGCGGGTGGCGGCGCGTTGACTTAGCTGCAACCGTGGCCTAAGATGGCGCACAACGGCAGGTTGCTCGCATGATCGGCAAGAGCATTTCCCACTACCGCATCCTGGAAAAGCTGGGTGGCGGGGGCATGGGCGTGGTGTACAAGGCCGAGGACACCAAGCTCGGGCGGATGGTGGCGCTCAAAGTCCTGCCCCCGGAGCGCGTAGCTGATCCCAACCGCAAGCGGCGCTTCGTTCAGGAGGCCCGGGCGGCTTCGGCGCTGAATCATCCCAACATCATCACCATCTACGACATCGATGAGGCAGAGGGCGTCCACTACATTGCCATGGAGTGCGTCGAGGGCAAGACGCTCGACCGCTTGATCGCGCGGCACGGGCTGCGGGTGAACGAGGCGCTGAAGTACGCCGTGCAGATGGCCACGGCGCTCGCCAAGGCCCATTCCGCCGGCATCGTGCATCGCGATTTGAAACCCACCAACGTGATGGTGACCGACGACGGCCTGGTGAAGGTCTTGGACTTCGGGTTGGCCAAGCTCACGGAAGCTGCGCCGACGGGCGACGCGGAGACGGCAGTCACACTGGAGCCGACGACGGAGGAAGGCACGATTGTCGGCACGGTGGGCTACATGTCGCCGGAACAAGCCGAAGGGAAGCCCGTGGATGCGCGCTCCGACATATTCAGTTTCGGCTCCGTGCTTTATGAAATGCTCACCGGCCAGCGAGCCTTCCAGGGCGAGACGAAAGTCTCGACCATCGCGGCCATCCTGCGGGAAGAACCCAAGCCATTGAGCCAGGTGGTCGAGGGCCTGCCGCGCGAGGTCGAGCGGATCGTCAGGCGCTGCCTGCGCAAGGACCCCGCGCACCGCTTCCAGCACATGGATGATCTGAAGGTGGCGCTGGAGGAATTGAAAGAAGAGTCGGACTCCGGCGAACTGGCAGACACTGCGGCAGCGGTAGGGGCGGGCTTGGCCCGCCCGCGGGAGGGCAAAGCCCTCCCCTACAAGTGGGCGGCGCTCGCGGCCATCGTGGTCATCGTCGTTGCTCTTGGAGTCGCAGGCTGGTTCTGGTTCCGCCGTTCGCGTGCGACGCTGGAGGCCCCGCTGACTCCGGTCCCACTCACCAGCTATCCTGGTTATGAAGCTTACCCGAGTTTTTCTCCCGACGGCACACAAGTAGCGTTTCAATGGTGTCCGGAAGGGCACGCGCCAAACTGCGACATCTACGTCAAGCAGATCGGCGTGGAACCGCCTTCCCGATTGACTACCGACCCTGCGGAGGACTTCAGCCCTGCGTGGTCGCCCGATGGCAAATTCATTGCGTTCTTGCGGAAGGTTTCCACTGGCCGGACGGCGCTGATGCTCATCCCGCAACGAGGAGGGCAGGAACGGGTATTGGGCGAGTCTGATATAACCTATATAACCTCCGACGCTGAGGAACCGTACGGGTCTTATTTGGCATGGACCCCGGACTCGAAATGGCTGGTTCTTCCCTGGCGGGGTGCGGACAAGCCGGACGAAGGCTTGTTTCTGCTCAATGTGGAAACAAGAGAGACGCGAAGGCTCACGACGGCCGGGGACAACGCTCCTGCTTTTTCGCCGGACGGTCGGACCCTGGCGTTCAACCGGGGCGGCAACCCTGATCTTATTTGCTTTCTCCGTCTCACAAAGGATTACCAGCCTGAAGGAGGACCCGAACGGGTTGCACCGGCCGCTGAATCATATGATCGAAACTTCGGTACAGCCTGGACTGCGGATGGAAGGGATATCGTGTTTTCGTCTGGTAACTGGGCGAGCACCGGTCTCTGGCGGGTGGCGGCGTCGGCGGGAGCGAAACCCCGGAGGCTCGCCTTCGCGTCGGACGGCGCCTCCGCTCCGGCGGTTTCGCGGCAGGGGAACCGCCTGGCATATGTAGTGAACAGGACTGACGCCAACATCTGGCGGGTTGATCTGCGCAGCCCGGGCCAGAACCCGGGCATCCCGGCCCGGTTGATCGCCTCGACGCGGGAGGAGAGAGATCCCGCTTACTCGCCGGACGGTAAGAGAATTGCCTTCATGTCGAGCCGGTCGGGGGCTTGCGAAATCTGGATGTCCGCGAGCGATGGATCCAATCCTGTGCAATTGACGGCCTTTGGAGGTCCGATAATCTTTGGACCGAAGTGGTCGCCGGACGGCCAGAACATTGCCTTTACCGCGGCCCGGGCTGGGACCGTGGGCCTCTATGTTGTCAGCGCGAATGGAGGCCCTCCCCGGCGTCTGACAACCCACCCGGCAGGGGAGAACTGGCCGTACTGGTCTCGGGATGGTCAATCGGTTTACTTCCGCTCAAACCGGACCAGTACGGGCGACATCTGGAAGATGCCAGCCAAGGGCGGAGAGGCGGTCCAGATCACCCGTCATGGAGGAGACGCGCCGCAGGAATCGCCGGACGGAAGACTCGTTTACTATGAGAAGGGATACCCATCGCAATGCAGCGTGTGGAAAGTGCCAGCGGCAGGGGGCGAAGAGGTGAAGGTACTCGATTCCACCCATTCTTACGGCGGGTGGACCGTGGGTGAACAGGGAATCTATTTCTTCACACCCCCAGACGGACAGGGCCGCAGTGACATCTGCCTCTACAGGTTTGCCACCGGCCAGACGAGCAGGATCCTCGCGATCGAGCGGAATGTCGGCTATCGCATTGCCGTTTCCCCCGACGAGCGGACAATTCTTTACGGGCAATTCGACCAGGCCGGCAGCGACCTCATGCTGGTGGAGAACTTCCGGTAGTAAAACAAGTTGACAGTCTACAGTTGACAGTCGACAGCAGCACTTGTAGCGCAAGATTCGTCCTTTAATCTTGCGGCTTTTCTGGCGAACCCCAAAGCCGCAACTTTAGAAAGCGCGGGTGGCGCATCCCGACAGATCGGGACAGGTACATCGCGTACTTTGCGATGTGTGCGAATGGGCGGCTCAGGACAAGTGCCTAAAGATCTGTCACTCCTCACGCATTTCGTAGACGACGTTCCGCTGTTGCAGGTACTCGAATACGGCGGCGAGGCACCCTTCTTCTTTGCCGACATATTCCGGCGGGGAGATGCCTTTCCGGGCAAAGCGCTTTTCAAGCACGAGGCGCGCCACGGCGGTGCAGACGTAGCCCGTGGTCCGCGCCATGGAGGTGAAGCCGGTGGTTCGGTCGTAAACGTCGAAGAGGTTATAGGTGATTTTTCGCGGGCGGCCGTCTTCCTCGCCCACAATCACGATGCGCCCGACGGTGAATTCCTCCTCCCCTTCGCGCAGCTTCCAACTATTGATAAGCAGGCGGGCAGTAACCTCGAAGGGAACCACGCGTTGGCCGTTCACGTCGAGGGGCGTCTGCGCCAAAAACCCGGCGTCGCGCAGTGCGCGAATGAGGTCGATATGCCCGGGATATCGTAGTGTCTTCTCCTTCATGTTCGGCACGCGCATCGTCTCCAGAAGCGTCCGCAGGCCGTCGGTGTTGAACGCTTCGAGGGTGCCGACCTTATCGAACTCCACGAACTCGGGATCGGAAAGCGCGGGTTTGACCACCACCTGGCCGTTCTCCACGTAGCGTGCGGGTCGCGTATAGAGTTCGAGGACATCCACGAGCGAAAACGGCGCCTTGTATTCGAAAGGCTTCCGGCGCACGAACGGCAGCCCGCCGACCAGGCACTCGTAACTGGCCACCTTCCAACGCTCAACCCAGTAGCCCAGGATTAGGTTACCCATCCCGGGGACGACGCCGCAGTCCACCACCGCCGTCACGCCGCGTCGCTTGGCCAGTTCCTCCAGCAGGAATGCGTCTTCGGGAAAGAAGGAGATGTCCACAACGTTCTTGCCCGCGTCAATCACGGCTTCGACAGTCTTGAAACCTAAGAACCCCGGCACTGCGCCGATCACCAGGTCCGCATCGCGGACTACCTGCCGGACAATCTCCGGATCCGCCAGGTCAGCTTGGGTGGTCTTGACGGGATGGCGGGCGCGCAGACGCTCGAGCGCCGCGGCATCCACGTCCACGGCGGTTACTTCGAAATCCGAGCAGAGGTCGGCGGCCATGGCCTTCCCCACCAAACCTGCTCCCAGGAGCGTGATTTTCTTCATGCGCGGCCTCCTCCCTCCACCAGGCAATCTGCCAAGGACAAGCATTCTACTGTAGCTAGCAACCTGGAGGGCATCAAGTGGCGAGAGGGATCGTGCAAACGGCCCTCTTCGCCTCCGTCCCCAAAAACCTTAGCGACTAGCAAACGTTCCAGGTGAAGCTGCGGCGCCGCGGCCCGCTCTCCATCGCGCGGCGTTTGACAGGCGCGCGCCCCGCTGGCTATAGTAGCTTTGAGATTATGCCGTCGCGCATCCTGTCACCTGCGAATCAGATTACCATCCTGCGGCTGGTGTTCGTGCCGGTGTTTGCCATCCTGGTGGTGGAGCGAAATTACCGCTGGGCGCTGGTGATCCTGGCGGCCGCCGCCATCTCTGACGTCGTTGACGGCACCGTGGCGAGGATCCTTCACCAGGAATCGGCGCTGGGCATGGCGCTCGACCCTATCGCCGACAAAATCCTGATGACCACAGCTTACCTGGTGCTGGCGTTTCGCGAGGCGCTTCCCTGGTGGCTGACTATTCTGGTTCTGAGCCGGGATGTGGCCATTGTCCTGATTGCGCTCCTCATCATCCTGGTGGTGGGATACCGACCGTTTCGCCCGAGCATCCTGGGAAAGATCTCAACCGTGGTCCAGGTGATTACGATCTTCGTGGCCGTGAGCTTTCAGGCTCACGTTCCCCTGGCCACGGCGACGGCGCTGCGCATCTGCACCTACCTCACCGCAACGTTTACGCTAGCGTCCGGTGTTCACTATTTGGTTGTCGTGCGCCAACGTTACGCCCGCCAACCTGCGGAAGAAGAACCCGCGGCCTCCTCGACGCCCAAGGCGGAATGATCCCCATCGCGCCTTCTCCGACAGCGGTCTCTGGCCAATGGCTTGCGCGCCGCGCTCCGCTGTCGAGTACGCCAAGACCCTGGCCGGCGACATTCTCCTGACCTACCTGCTGCATCCTGGGACCGCGCTTTATGTTGGTTACAGTAACCTGCTGGAGAATTATAATCGTCTGGTGCTCGAGCAGGCGGCGAGGCTGGAGCGGTCGCCCGCCGGTCTGATGTCGACCGCGGCGGGCCTGTTCGTGAAGTTCTCCTATCTGTATCGTTTCTGAAGGTTGGGTCTAAGGATTCGTAGTCGAACGCCTCGTCTCGTCCACATCTCGCAGGCTGACGGGATCATAGGAGGTCGCAGCTTCATGTGCCAAACAAAGTTGAGGTCGGCTTTAGTGCTGTTAGCGCTGGTCGTCTCGCTGGGCCTTTTGGTCATGCTGACGGGCGCTTGCCAAAAGGAAATCAAGCCTGTTGCGGATCTCACGCCTTACCCGCTGCAAATCCCTCTTGGGCTGGGCAAGGGTTACGCCAAGTGGATTCCCGCTGATAATCCGTTGACCACCGCCATGGTCGAACTAGGCAAGAAGCTCTACTTTGATCCGCGGCTCTCGGCCGATGGCTCGGTTTCTTGCGCCCGTTGTCATAAGCCCGATCACGGATTCGCAGACGACACGCCATTTTCCGATGGCGTCAAGGGACAGCTAGGTGACCGCAATTCTCCCACCGTGCTAAATCGCCTTTACAGCAAGGCACAGTTCTGGGACGGCCGCGCGGCCTCGCTCGAGGCGCAGGCGCTCGGACCGGTGCAGAATCCCGTCGAGATGGCCAGCACGCTGCCCGCCATGGTTTCGGCGCTCGACAAGATTGCCGGCTACAAGCCGGACTTTGAGAAAGCCTTCGGGTCCGCCGAGATCACGGCGGACCGCGTGGCGAAGGCCATCGCTTCCTTCGAGCGCACCGTGCTCTCCGGCAACTCTGCCTTTGACCGCTTCCAAGCGGGCGACACCAGCGCCATCTCCGAATCCGCCAAGCGTGGATTCGCGGTGTTCATGGCCAAGGGCAACTGCGCCCAGTGTCACCCGTTGCCGAACTTTACCGACGAGGAATACCACAATCTCGGCGTGGGCATGAACAAGCCTAACCCGGACCTCGGCCGCTACAAGGTGACCAAGAACGAGGAAGACAAAGGCGCCTTCAAGACCCCCACCCTACGCGACATTGCCAACACCTATCCCTACTTGCACGACGGGAGTGAGAAGACGCTGTTAGCCGTGCTGGAATTCTACGACCGGGGCGGCATACGCAATCCCCACCTCGATGAGAAAATGAAACCGCTCAAGCTGACAAAGAAGGAGCAAGCGGATTTGGTGGAGTTCCTCAAGGCTCTGACCGGCGAGCCGCTCAAGATCACTGAGCCGGCCTTGCCCAAATAGAACCGTTCGCAGGGCGCGCACCTTTCTCGGCACCGGGGCGCTTCTTGACCGGCTGCGAGGCTTGTGTTACGGTCAGCCTCGCGCCCCGGGTACCCCTTTGCCCGGCGATTCCATGGCCGAAATCCTCAAGATCGAGCCGGCCCGTCTGGAGTTCATTCTCGACTATGCGACGCGGATGATCCTGGCCGGCAAAGTCGTGGCCGTCCCCACCGACACCTTGTATGGTCTGGCGGCTGACCCCTTCAACCTGGCGGCGGTGAGCGAGGTGAATCGCATCAAGCGCCGCATGGCCGAGCGGCCGCTGCCGCTGCTGGTAGCTTCCGTGGATCAGGCGGCGGACTTGGCTCATGATCCGCCTCGCCGCTTTTTCCAGCTCGCGGAGAAAGTCTGGCCGGGGCCCCTGACGCTGGTGGTGGCCGCCTCGCGGCAGCTCCCCCTGAAGATCACCGGGAACACGGGGAAGGTGGGCCTGCGGTGGCCCCAGGCTCCCGTGGTGGTCGCGCTCATCGCTGCGTGCGCTCGCCCTCTCATCGGCACGAGCGCGAACCTGACCGAACAGCCGCCCTGCACCTCGGCCGAAGAAGTAAATCGGCAAATCGGCGACGCTGTGCCGCTCATCCTCGATGGAGGGCCCACCCCCGCCCACGTCCCCTCCACGGTGGTGGAACTTGCCGGCGAGCATGCGCGTATCATTCGGCCCGGGGGTGTCCCTGAGTCCGAACTCAAGGAGTATCTCGGCTGACCTTCCCGCGCCTCCGTCACGCGAGTCTTCTGGGCTTGCTGCTGCTTCTCGCAGCCGCCGCGCTGACCGCGCGCGCGCT
>JALHUF010000234.1 GCA_022866195.1 Terriglobia bacterium | reverse complement strand
GAGCGCCTTGGCGTCCAGCGTCGGCGAAAGCACCACGACTGAGAGAATGGGCAGCTCCTCGAAGCGGATCTGCTGAATGACCGGCTCTTTCACCTCGCGCGGAAACAGGCTGCGGACGCCGTTGATCTTGCTCTGCACTTCCAGAAGCGCCGTGTTGATATTCTTGCCCAGTTGGAACTCGACCACCACGCTCGAAATGCCCTCGGTGGTAACCGAGCTGATGTGCCGGATGCCGCCGATCGGGTTGACCGCTTCTTCGATGCGCTTGGTGACTTCGGTCTCCACGGTCTCTGGCGCCACGCCCGGATAGGTCGTGGTGATGCTGATCACCGGAATGTCAATGTTGGGGAAGAGGTCGATCTTCAGCTCGCTGTAGGAGAAGATGCCGACCACCACCAGCGCCACCACCATCATGGTGGCGAAGACCGGCTGGCGAATCGAGAGGTTGGAAAGAAACATAGTCTTCTAAGGCCGCGGGGTGATGCTCACCCCTTCGGCGAGCTCCAGACTCTGCTCCGCCACCACCAGGTCGCCGGCTCTGAGACCGGCGGTCACCTCGATGGCTTGCGGTTGTTCGAGCCCCAGTTTGACCTCGCGGCGGCGGGCCCGGTTTTGCTCCACCACGTAGAGAAACGATGGCTGCCCCACGCGATGCCAGATGGCGTCCGGCGGCACCACCATCGCCGCAGGCTTCACCCCGGTGATGATTCGCCCTTTCACAAACATGCCGGCCTTGAGTTTTCGCGTGGGGTTGGGGACGGCGGCGCGCACCAGCAGCGAACGATTCTGGGGCTGCACAGCGGGGTTGAGGGTGAGGATACTGGCGGAGAATTCCTCCTCGGGGAAGGCCGCCACCCTGAAGCCGATCTTCTGCCCCTGTGCCAGGGACGCAATCTCGGACGAAGCCACGTAGGCCTCCAGCTCCAGACGCTGGTTATCCACAAGCCTGTAAAGGAGGGTATTGCCATCCACCCAGCTCCCGGGGTTGTAGAACTTGTGTTCGACTTCGCCGGTGATCGGGGACACGATGCGGCAATCGTTCAAATGCTTTTGGGCAGAGGCCACGGCTTGCTGCGCCTGCGCGACCTGTGCTTCCGCCAATTTCACCTGGGCGCGAGCGTCACGGGCCGTGACCTCCGCGGTCTGGAAATCGCGGTCGGTGATGCCCCCGGAGCGGAGGAGGTTCTGGGCTCGCTCCTGCTCGCGCCGCGCGTGCTCCTCTGCCACTCGGGTGCGGTCGAGAGTCGCTTGCGCCACGTCCAACGTGGCGCGGGCCTGGCCAAGCGCCAGCCGGGCATCAGTTTCTTCCAGCACCGCCAGGAGTTCACCTTTCTGAACGCGCGCGCCGTCCTCCTTGAGTAGGGCGATAACCCGGCCGGCGAATTGCGTCTTCACATCCACCGCCACCGAGGACACGAGCGAGCCCGTAACGTCCAGGGCCACTTCCAAGGGCTGGGGTTCGACGCGCACGACCCGCACAGGGAGGGCCGGAACCGCCGTGGTGGACTTCGCTGCCTCCCGGGAACAGGCGGAGAGCAGGAACAGAATTGAAAGCAGTCCGCCCCCCAGAACTAGCGCCGGTACAACGCGGAACCGCGGGTGCTTAATTTCCGCCATGCCCCTCTCCCGAATTCGTTTGTGTTTTTTCCACCGGGTCCAAACCCATCGCCCAGCGAAGCTGCGCCCGGGCCAGCACGTGGTCGTGGAGACCCTGCCACAGGTTCCAGCGTGCGGCAGTGAGTGCGGCCTGCGCGTCAGTGACGTCCAGCGTGGTGGCTGCGCCATACCGATAGTTGTCCTGGGTCATGGCCAGGACTCGTTCCGCCTCGCGCACGTTGAGCCGGGCAGCTTCGACGGTCTTTTCTGCCCGCTCGATTTCATCGAGAGCCGTCTGGACTTCCAGGCGCACGGCATTTTCCTGCTCTGAACGCACCAGCCCCGTGACCTTGCGCTGGGCCATGGCCTGTTGGTAAAGGCCTGAGCGGCGGCCGCCGTCAAAGAGAGGGAGACCTACGCTCAGCGTAAACATCCAGCGAGTGAAATTGTGGTTCCACAAGCTGGAGGGCTGCCGGGCAGAGAACCCATACTGGCCGTTGAAGTCCAAGCGTAGCCGATTCTCGGCGTTTGCCAGCTTCTTCTGGGATTCTGCTTCCAGTTCGTTGATGCGCAAGCGCTCGAGCTCCGGCCGGTGCTCCACCGCCTGACGGGCAATCTGCTGCGCGTCGGTCTTGGCCTGGGGAACGAAGGTGAGTTCCCCCCGGGCAACCGTTGGATAATCCACCGGGCGCACCAACAGGTTGTTGAGCACGGAGCGCGCGCGCCGGACAGCGTTCTCCGACCGGATCAGCTCCGGCTGGGCATTGGCCACACTCACTTGCGAGCGGAGGACGTCTACCTCAGTGGCTACTCCCGCGGCGTATCGGGTGCGAGCCATGTCCAGGTGCAGCTGGCGTTGCTGGACTGCCGCGCGGCTGACGTCCAGCAGTCGCTCGGCCAGGATCAGGTCGTAGAAGGCTCGAATCACCCGCAGCCGGATGTCTTGCTCCACCCGCGCACGGTCCACGCCCACACCTTCCGTTTCCAGACTGGCCAGCTTCAGCGCTGTCCCCACTTTCCCTGAAGTGTAAAGGGGTTGAGAGACGTTGATGTTGTAGTCGAAGAGGTTGGCGGGGGTGACCTGCAGCGCATCGCGGAATTCCGCCGGAATCTTGTCGAAGCTGGAAGAGTTCAGGAACGACGGGTCGCGCCAGCGGAGCGCGCTGCCGTTGAGGTTGATCATGGGCAAGGCTTGCGCGCGAACTTCGCGGTAGCGACCCTTGAGGATGTCGGCCTGAGCGCGCGCGATGAGCACCTGCTGGTTGCGTTCGACCGCCAGCGCCACCGCTTCCTCCAGCGTAAGCGCTGCCTTTTCCGAGGGCTCTTCGGCCCGAGCATAGGTACCGAGAAATGTACCTAACAGTATAATGACGGGTGTTATCAGCCTTGTCCTTCGCATATGTGTTTACCGCTCGGTAGACCTTCTGCAGCACCCTGCCAGAAGAAGATCGATGATCCCTCGCGCCAACGACCGATCGAGGGGCGGCTTGCCCGTGAGCAGGTAACCCAGGATAGAGGAGATCGCCATGCCCACAATCGCTCCGGCAATGAACTTGGCCTGGCCCTTCATCTCTCCTCGCCGGATACCCTCGCGGATGATTTCGGTCAAAAGCCGCTCATCTGCCTGGCTCATGGCCACATAATTGATGGCCGGGGACTCCTTTTCCGGAGCAAGCACCATGCGGAAGCCCAGGCGCCAGTGGTTTTGCTTCTGCCGGGTAAATCTGAACATGGCACTGAGCACCTCGACTAACTTCTCCCGCGGTGTCCGCCCGTGGCGCGTGGCGCGCCGTATCTCTCTCTGGTATTCAGCGAACGTGTCGAGCACCAACTCTTCGTAGAGCTGCTCCTTGTTCCCGAAATGGTAGTAGAGGACCGGCTTGGTGACTTCCGCCCGTTGGCAGATCTCGCGCGTGGAGGTGGCGGCGAACCCCTTCTCCGCAAAAAGCTCGGCCGCGGCGTTGCGGATCGCCTCCTTCGCAGACTCCTGCCGAACCTTGCCACCTTGCCGCATTTTCATACCTACCGGTGAGTATACAAATTCGGCTTACAAAGTCAAGAGGGAACATTGTCCGAAGCGCCTGCAACGCTGGCGGGTCCTTTTCGCAGAGATGAGGGGAGGGGGATATTGCTTCGGTTTTCTAGTGAAGATATGTCCCGCCCCAGATGAGGCCGGGGCCTACCGCGGCAACGAATATGAGTGGGCGGGCAGACGCAGTGGGACCGCCCTCGACCTTGCTCAGAGCGGCGCACAGGCTGACGCCACAGGTGGCGGACCCCAGATTCCCGAAAGTTCTCGAAACCAGAGGGATCTTCTCCCTGGGGATGTTTGCCCTTTCCGCGAAAAGTCCGACGATGCGGGGATTCGGTTCGTGGACCGCGAAGTAGTCAACGTCGTTGCGGAGCTTGCCGCTTCGCCTTTCCAAGTCATCCAGTATGCGAGTCAACTGGCTAAGAGCAGCACCGGCGAGAGCCTCTCCTTGGAAGTGAACTTCCAACTCGTTGTCCTCGCGCATCGCCACACGGAGCGAGGACGCGAAGGTGCCGGAGCATCCCCAAACAAGGTCCCCGAGCCGTGCCGGGCCTTGCAGGGTGCCGTCATTCGAGCATCGCAAAACGAACGCGCACGCGCCGTCGCCGAACAGCCCGCGGAATTCTCCGGGCACGCGAGGGGAGCAAAGCCTGCGGCTGTGAACTTCGGAAGCCACCACCAATGCCACACCCTGCCGCGTGGAAGAGAGCAGGGACCTCGCAGTCGCGAGCCCATGGAGGAGGCCAACGCACGCTCCCCCCACGTCCAGGGTGCCGCAAGACTCTCGTAAGAGAAGGCGTGTGTGCAATACAGCAGAAAGAGAGGGGAAACTAAGGAAAGTCGCGCTGGTGGCTATCACCAAGTCTACTTCCTCAGGCTCCAAGCTGGCCACCTGAAGTGCCAATTCACTGGCTTTCTGGCCCAGGGTTGCCTCATCCTCGTTGCTGTCGGCGCGGCACACGGATTGGATCCCGGCGCGTTCCTCGATCGTACCGGGCGTCAGCCCGCATTCCCGGTTGATGGAGGCAGCCTCAACACGCACTGATCCGAGTGCACACCCCCAGCCCACAAGCTCGACCTCCACGGTGGACCCGGCTGGCAATGCGATATTTTCCCCGACTTTCTCCCGGGCGGTTTGGCTGATGCTCCCGCAAACTATCTTAGCCAGGGAACGGACACTCTGCGGCTGCTCATCGGGCCAAGGATTTCCGAAATTCCGTATTCCTGTGGTCTCTTCGATTGCGGACAGAATTCCAACCCACCCCATTGAGTCAATAACCCCTGTCTGGACGAAGTCTTCTTCGTCGCCGGGGACGGGCACCCCTGAGGGAAGCTCCCGGGAAACGCATTTGCGCACTAATTCCAGTGCGTCCGCTTCATTCCGGCTTTGCAGGGAGGTCATCGACAGCCGCCTCCATCGTGTGAGTCTGGAAGCCCGGTATCCCTAGAGCGAGTCCAACCAGGAGTCCTCCGGCTGGGGAAAGAGTGAATCCAGCATCAGCCAACAGCGTTGATCTGCCTTGGGTCGAGGAAGGCCGATCCGCGCGAACTTCAGGGGTGTGGCAAGCAGCTTCGGGCGCACCGACCAGTTGAGGAACCTCTGCGCCAAAGGAAGCGGCTCTCGTCTCTGTATGCGCTGTACGAGGCGGCCTGCAAACCGACGCCACTCTCGATCGACTACCGGCACACTGTTCAAGCGCTCATCAGATCGCAACAGGACTTCGGTGCGCAGGCTGAACCCAGCGGGCTCCGGATAGAGCCGGAAATGCACGTTATCATACTCGCAACCGCAGATCGATCGGCGCGCCTCGTTCGGCTTCACCCAAACAGCTTTTCCGCCCTGCGTGCTCCGTTGCACCTGACAACCAAACAGATGTTCGAGATCGGGCGACACCTCAGCTTTGCGCAGACACTCAATCAGTTGAGTCTCATTCAGCGACCGAGCCGTTTTGATGAGGCCACGTGATTGCTGGTCTTCCAGATGCGGCGGCGATACGACAGTCGGTACCGGGTCGAAGCAAACACAATCGCCACGGCTGTAGGGAAACGGTTCACGCCAGGCAAACGCCTGCGGGGGCATTGGCCGAACCGACCGGTAGGAGTCGGGCGATTGGCGCTCCAGCCCAATGACGCAATAGCCCTGACCCATCACCGTGATGTCAGACAGGATCACTTCCAACATTGCGCTTGGTTTGCCGCTTTCTGCGAGGAACCGGCCTATCGATGACCAGATGCTTGATCTCAACATTGTGCCCGGATGCCCTCCAATGCGCAGCGAGCATCTCCGCCAGCAGGCGCCGGTGGCACTTGTCGGGTCCGGCTTCCGAGCAGAGCAGGGCGACGTTCGCCTCGAACGCGCTTGGGTCCAATTGCCCTAGCACTTTTCTTTGATCCATCAATTCGAGGAATGACCGTTCATACTGTGCCCAGTCGCGCGTTTTGCGATACTCCTTGCGGATCTCCGGGCTGGGTGCCAAGAGAGGTTCGTGAACGTACTCGATACCGAGCAGGCGGTGAACGAAGAAGGCGATGTCCGGATACTTGGCAAACCCGGCTAGCTGTCCGCCCCGGTTCTCACGAACGTCGACAATCTTCCCGACGCCCGCCTCTTGAAGAAGGTGGAAGAAATCTTCGGCGGTCTTCTTGGTGAAGCCGATGGTGAAGAGAGTCAAGTCCATTGGAGGCGGCTACCAGCGGTCAACGGCCAGAGGATCAACGCGAAACCCGAATTTCCCGGCCTGGAGCTCGTACGCTTTTTCCAAAGCCTCCACGCGCGCGTCTGGGAACAAGGTATTGGCGGCAACCGCTCCGAACCCGGCGGCTTCCAGCAGTCGGTTTTCGGCGGCTTCCTGCGTTTCAATCCGCGAGCCTTTGCGGATGTGCAGCGGTTGGATTCCTGCCCGCACCAGCTCCGGACAGACCATGAGGAAACGGTGACATTCGAGCGGGTCTTCTTCGGCGCACATCATCGCGAGCGTGCGGCCTTCCAGTTCCTTCAGGAGCCGTTCCAGACCCGCCCGAAAGGCATAGGACTTGCGTCGGCTGCGGTAATCCACCAACCCATCCAGCCGATAGACGTCGGGATCGTCCGGTCGGCCCCCAAGCTCTTCCCCGAGGAACAGGTACGCGATCCCCTCGGCGGCGAGCAGGCTCCCGAAGCCGGGCTGGCTGAATTGGGGGAAGCGGCTACTCTGCGGCCTGCTACGTACATCCAGCAGCAGCTCGACGGTGGAATCCCTCAGTAGCTTGACGAATTGCTCAAACTCCACGTTGGAGTGGCCCACTGTGAACAGAGACTTCATGCCTTGGCCATTGGGATCGGAGAGTGTAGCCACAGGTATTTCCACTCCGTCGGCTGATAGTACCAAAAACAAGGTTGGAGGTGCGCGTTTTGTAAGTCCGGGGGAAGCGAGGATATCCCTCGTCGCTGTTCACTTAGAGAAGGTCCCTCACGCGGGTCCAGTCATCACGGCCGCATACCTATCTGAAGCTTCGGCTCAGCGGACGTCGAAGCGGAGAAAGGCAAGGACCGCCACGCCAAAGAAGGCGAGACTCCAGGCCCCCAGCAAAGCGGCGAACGGCAGGACTTCCGCCAGGCGTTCGGAGAATGGCGGGGGAACGTAGGCGAAGCGGGGCCGAGTGCTGACGTCGAGGAAATCGTGTTCGTCGAAGGCGGGATTCGTCTTTTCTTCCTCGTGGTCGCGCGCCCAGGTGTAAGTCCACAGGGTGTTCTGCTAGGCGCGAGCCTGCTGCTCGAACTGCTCGCGGTTCCGATGAGGGGATAGCGGCCGGGGGATCTCCTGGGGCGGGAGAGCGGCTAGGTCGCGGCCCCGACTTCGGCCTCCATGTAGTAGAGGTAGAGCTTCTGCAGGTCTTCGTGGCCCAATTCCTCGCGGGTGCGCTGCATCACCATCTTGCCTTCCTTCATGATGCCCACCCGGTCCGCAATCTCCTTGGAGCGGAAGATATCGTGCGTAGACATCAGGATGGCCTTGCCCTGGCTCTTGAGCCGCTTGAGGAGTTCCAGGAACTCGGCGCCCGCT